>NZ_BCPP01000830.1:0-3258 GCF_016586125.1 Burkholderia sp. E168m23 | reverse complement strand
CGGAAGCTCGCGCGCGGAATGGTCACGCATTACCTCCACTGAAGCCGGAACCGTGCGCCGGATGGCTGGCCAGCTCTCGTCGTGGCGGAACATCGGGAAAAGCGTGATGTCTGCTCCCGCCTTTTCCAGCGCGCACAGAAGTTCCAGCGCGCGCGGGTACCCCGATCCCAGGCTTTCATGCGGGACACGGTCCTCGATAAAGAGAAGTTTCTTCCGGTTGCTGCGAGCTGCACGTGCCCACAGAATCTTGTCCGGTGCCGCCTCCTGCTGCTCCCGGAGCCAGCCCGCGTGCCGCTCGCGGAATATCGCGTGGTTTCGTTGTTGCAGTTGTAAAGCCTGGGCACTGGTCGATGCACTGCCGAATTCGTAATGCATGATCACGACGTCTGGATCGAACACCACGCGGTGCCCTGACTCCCACAATCGCAGGCAATAGTCTGTTTCCTCGTAGTAGGCAGGCGCATAGCGTTCGTCGAACGCATTCAGGCTTTCGAACAATTGGCGCGGGGTCAACAGGAACGCCCCGGAGCAATAGTCGACATCGCGGCGGAACATGTATTCCGCACCATCAGGTGCGGCACCTCGGCCATAGCCCGTGCATGCACCGTTTTGCCAGACTACGGATCCAGCCTCCTGAAGTAATCCGTCGGGCAGGATGATGCGTCCTCCGACAGCACCGATATCGCCTTCCGCCTCGCAAAGCGCAATCGCTGCCTCCAGCGAGCCCGCCATTAGAAGTGCATCGTTGTTGAGGAACAGCAAATACTTGCCGCGCGCCTCCTTCGCCGCCTGGTTCGTGCCTTTCAGGAAGTGCAAGTTCTCCTTGCTGCGGATGATTGTTGCACCTTCGATACGGTCGAGCAGTCGGGACGTTGCATCGGTCGATGCATTGTCAAGGATGATAACTTCCGCCTTGATCGCGCTATCGCTCAGCACTTCGGCAATCGATGCCAAACATGCATAGCTCAACTCGACGCTGTTATAGAAGATCAGCAAAATGCTGACGTCGGGCTCGGCATGCCGTTTGAATCGCAGCATTCCGCTCGAGGTCAGGAACGCGTCGAAACGAACCTTGAATCCGGCGCGCATCGCCGCTTTCGCATCGGTTCCCAGAGCGGCGTTGGAAGACCCCGGGGCCGTCGTCAACGATCCACCGGGACCGGACGCACCGGCGGCTGAAAGCGCCAGCGGCTTCACCGCTCCCGAGCCGCGAAGCCGCGTAATCACGGCACGCATCGGTGCCGTCACTCGCCAGGATGTGGAGTTCCGAAACGATTGAACGATCTGATCGCGTTCGCGAAGCTCGCTCTCCATCAATCTGTGCAGCTGTTCTTCATACTCGCTGCGTTGCTGGGAAAGTTTCACTTCCAGCCGCTCGACTTCGGAAGAGAGACGCGCGCACTCTGCCTTGCTTGCCGCGTGGATCGATTGCTCTTCCCGTGCCCGCGCCAGATCTGCCTCAAGCACAACGATGCGTTGACGGAGGGCCTCTTGAGCGGCAACTGCATCCTCGGCGCCTGATTCAAGCGTCTGTCGAACCGCCCGCTCCTGTGCCAGCTCCGACGCAAGTGCGCCGATACGCTCATCGAATCCGGCCTTGGCAGACTGCGCTTCATGCGAGAGCCGCACGATCTCGCCACTCAGGTTATTGGCATGCCTGTCGAGATCAACTGCCTGAACATGACGGCGAAATGCCTCGCCGCGCGCCGCGAACATTGCCCGAATCGTCGATGCAGCTGCCGGATCGTCACCGAGCGCCATCAGTTTGGCAATTAACGGTGCACTCTCGGCCCCAATACAAAGCACGCCAAGCCCCTCGGAGTTGTCGAACTCGAACGACGGGTACTTGGCCGACAGTTCCTGCCAAAGCTGCCAGACTCCGAACCCTCGCTCGCGCACGTTGATATCGTGAAACAGGACAACTGCTTGATCCGAGAGAGCGTCGAACCATGTATCGAAATCGTGCTTAACCGCCTCGTAGGTATGCAAGCCGTCGATATGGAGCAGATCGATCTCTCCTTGCGGACGAGTCGGAAAGTATGCCCTCGCCTCGTCGAACGTCATTCTGAGGAGCTTCGAGAACCCCGCGTAGTGAAGGTCGTTGAACTTGGATATGCTCTCGAATACATCCTCGTCGTACTGGCCGGCATGCTCGTCTCCCTGCCACGTATCGACGGCAAAGCAGCGCGTCGATAACCCGTACTGAGATACTGCCTGACAGAACGCCGAATAGGAATTGCCGCTGTGAGTGCCCAACTCCACCAGCACCCGTGGCTGTACCGCTTTCACGAGCCAGAATGCGGTTGCGATGTGCCCCGCCCATGCACCCGGAGAAACAAGCCGGCGGGGCTCCCAGAACAGCTCCCCGTCGATGCCCAAGGCCTCGATAATTTCGGGAAGCAAATATTGACCAGTTGTATTTTCCACTTGATTCCTTCGTAGTCGGATGACTGTGCCGCCCCCGCCAGCAATCGATCCTGTGTTCAGGCGAATCCGACGCAAACCGCTACAACGCATTTCTTATCCAGCTCCGTCAGGCCGCGCTAAGCAGCTCTCACGACGCAGCACGCGCGCTTATATCGGCTTGACGTCACGTCCGTAGTTGTCCTCAAAGCGCACGATGTCATCCTCGCTCAAATAGGCGCCCGATTGAACCTCGATCAGTTCAAGCGGGATCTTGCCCGGGTTCTCCAGCCGATGCTTCGCACCGAGCGGAATATAGGTCGACTGATTTTCCGTCAACAGCAACTCGCGCCCGTCGTTCATCACTCGCGCCGTGCCGCGTACGACAATCCAGTGCTCGGCGCGATGATGATGCATCTGCAGACTAAGGGACGATCCGGGGTTCACGATGATTCGTTTCACCTGGAATCGCTCGCCGTGATCGATGCTTTCGTAAGTACCCCATGGACGCACAACCTTGCGATGCGTCACGGATTCGTGCCGGCCCGACGCATTCAAGCGCTCGACAATCGTCTTCACGCGCTCGGTCTGGCTCCGATGAGCAACGAGTACCGCGTCCGCCGTTTCAACGACGATCGTGTCCTTCAGCCCGATGGCGGCAACCATCCGATGGTCCGCCCGGATATAGCTGCCCGTCACGTCTTCTGCCATCACATCGCCCGACAATGCATTGCCGTCGGTGTCTTTCTCGGTGATGTCGGCGAGCGCAGACCACGAGCCGATATCGCTCCAGCCCATGCCCGATGCAACAACCATCGCCGCGCGGCTCGTCTTTTCCATCACGGCATAATCGAT
>NZ_BCPP01000829.1:0-3260 GCF_016586125.1 Burkholderia sp. E168m23 | reverse complement strand
CGAAACGCTCATCGTCGGCATCCTCAGTCGAACAGCATGACCTGCGTGTCGCGCGCGCCCCGGTACGGGTTGCGGCCGTGCGCGACCAGCATGTTGTCGACGACGAGCACGTCGCCGGCCTGCCACGGGAACGCGCATTCCTCGTCGTCGAGCGCGTCGTAGATCGCCACCAGATCGTCGAACGGCATCGGTGCGCCGTCGCCGTAGCGGATCTCGTACGGGAACGCGGCGCGCGCGCCGTACATGCGCTGCAGGTAGCGATAGCTGAGCTCGCCCATCGAGCGCGGGTTCGGGTGCTGCGCGCTCGCCTGGTTGAACCACACCGTCTCGCCGGTGCGCGGATGCGTGCGCAGCGCGCTGCCGACGTGCGATACGGTCACGCTGCCGTCGTCGAGCCAGCGGCAGCCGACGCCGCGCTCGGCGCACAGCCGCTCGACTTCGTCGCGCTCGGTCGTGCCGAATGCGTCGTCCCACGGCCGGTGGTACGCGGCGAACGGCAGGTTCGGGTTCGCGGCGAGACCATCCGCGCGGTCGCCCGGCGCCGCGAAATTGCGTAGGTACATCACGCCGCGTTCGGCGAACCGCGCGCGCAGCGCGGCCGGCACGCGCGCGGTCACGCGCCGCATGTCGCAGATCGGCGTCTCGCCGCCCGCGTCGGCCGGCTGCCGGCAGTAGAACGCGACGAGGCGCGGAAACGCGGGCATGTAGGCCATCTCCTGATGCAGCCCGATCCTGAACGGCGGCGGCATGCGGGTCGATTCATAGACCTGGCCGTCGATCTGCTTGCGTGGCGCGGCGCCGGCCGTATAGCCGTTCGCGTGCGCCGGATACAGCGCGCCGAGGCGGCCGAACGCGGCGGTGTCGGGCACCGCGAAGCCGCGCCACAGCAGCGCGCCGCATGCGTCGAGCAGCGTGTCGATCGTGTCGAGCCGCGAGCGGTACCATGCGACAAACATCTCCGGCGACGTCGCGAGTTCGGCGCTGCGCGGCGTCACGCACAGCGGCAGCGTCGCGCCGGGCGCGACCGGCGCGCAGTGCACGTCGTCGGCGCCGAGCCGCACGGCCGCATGCGCGGCGAGGAAGGCGAGATCGGTCATCGCTCAGGCCAGCGCCGGTTTCTTCAGCAGGATTTCGAAGCCGAGCGCGCCGAGCCCCATGCTCGGGCTGTAGATCGACGCGACTTCGGCCAGACCGGCCTCGGCGACGAGTGCATGCGCTTCGTCGAGCGTGATCTTTTCCTCGACGTGGGTCGGCGGATAGTCGGCAGCGGCGCGCATCTCGGTGAAGCGGTCGAGCAGGTGCTGCGGCGCGTCGCGGCGCATGTCGTGCACGAGCGCGATGCCGCCCGGCTCCAGCACGCGGTACATCTCGGTCAGGCTGAGCGCCTTGTCGGGCAGGTGGTGCAGCGTCGCGCGGCCGACCGCCATCGTCAGCGTGCCGTCGTCGAACGGCAGCGCGAGCGCGTCGCCGACGCGCATCTCGATCGTGTCGTCGAGCCCGAGTTCGTGGATGCGCGGGCGGCCTTCGTCGAGCATCGCCGGATCGAGGTCGATGCCGACGTAGCGCCAGCCGCGCATCGCCGGATCGGTCGCGAGCCGCACCGGCACGACGCCGGTGGCCGTGCCGATGTCGGCGAGCGTGCCGGCCGTCATCCCGCGCGCCAGCTGGCGGATGCGGCTGATGAACAGCAGGTCCCACGGTTCGAGCGTTTCGGTGGCGAAGCGATCGTAGTCGTTCGCCGGGCGCAGGTTCTTGAGCAGCATGACGTTCCTTGTGCGAAAAGGGTGAGGGTTCACAGCCAGCCGACCGGCACGGCGGCCAGCAGCCGTCGCGCGGTCGCGCTGTTGACGCCGAACGCCGGGCGGCGGCGCCGTTCCACCGCATGCGCGGCCATCGCCGCGATGCGCGCGCCGAGCCCGATGCCGACGCCCCACGACGGCGCGGCGACACCGAGTTCGAGCAGCGTCGCGGCGGTCAGGAAATCGATGTTCGGCCGCAGCGCGCGGCGCGCGTCGGCCTGCGCGCAGCACGCGTCGAACAACGTCACGTACGCGCCGTCGAAGCCGCTCGCCGCGAACCGGCCGCGCATGTGCGGCGGACGCGGATCGGCGACGAACAGCGGATGGCCGAAGCCGTACAGCGTGCGTTTCGCGTCGAGCGCCGCATCGATCGCCGCGCGGCCTGCCGCATCGAGCGCGGCGGCCGGCGCGTCGGTGCCGCCCGGTATCGACCGCGCGAGCGCGGCGAGCCACTGCATCGCTTCGAGTGCCGCGCCGACGTGCGACGGCCCGCTCGCGAGGAAGCCGGACGCGATCGCCTGCGTCAGCGTGACGCCGGTGCCGATCGCGACGCGTGGCGCGAGCACGGTCGGCGTGATGTAGCCGAAGCCGGCGTGCCACGCGACGAGCAGCATGTCCATCGCCGCTTGCGCCGGCGCATCGCCGCGCGTCGCGCCGGTCAGCACGAGCATGCGTTGCGCTTGCGTCTGCGCTGCATCGAGCGCCGTGCCGCCGCGGGCGGGTGTGCCGGCCGCGAACGGCCGACCCTCGATCGCCGCATGCAGCAGGAATGGCGCGGCGGCCGCGCACAGCAGCATCGTGTCGAGATCGGCATCGTCGGGCGCCGGGCCGCGCGCGCGGTCGGTCACGTCGTCCAGGCCGCGCAGCAGGCCGGACGCGGCCGCGAACACCGGCGCGACGCCCGCCGCGCCGAGGTCGGCGGCGACCGACTGGGCGACCGAGCCCGGCGCCAGTGCATCGGCGAACGCCGCGAGCCGCGCGGCGATCGTCGCCTCGTGCGCGCGATGGTCGGTGCTGCCCGGCGCGACGTCGAACCACAGATGCGCGAGCGCGCCTTCGAACGTCGTCGCGCCGATCAGCGCGTTCAGGTCGAGATCGCGCACCCGCAGCGCTTCGGGGTCGAGCGTCGCGCCGTCGATATCGGTGCCGCGATGGCGCGTCGTCGGTCGGCCGAGCAGGTTGCGCGGCGCAGCGCCGGTCGCGGTCGTGGTGGCGGAGATGCTGGAGTCGAGTGTCGTGTCCATGTCATTCCACCGCGGCGAGTTCGTCGCTGCTGACGCTGATCGCCGCGTGCGCCATCGCGGCGATCACGGCCGCGTGCTGATCGACGACGGGCAGCACGTTCGCGAAGTAGTAGCGCGCGCTCTTCAGCTTGCCGCGATAGAACGCCAGCTCGGCCGGCGCGTCGGCGGTGTCCGGCGCATCGAGCCGGCGCGCGGCGATCGTCGCCGATTCGAGCAG
>NZ_BCPP01000828.1:0-3261 GCF_016586125.1 Burkholderia sp. E168m23 | reverse complement strand
CGCATCGAAGGCGCGGGCGAATGGACGGTGTTCTGGCGCATCGTGCTGCCGCTGATCCGGCCGGCGCTGGCCGCGCTCGCGATTCTCGTGTTCACGTTCGTGTGGAACGATTACTTCTGGGCGCTGTGTCTGACGCAAGGCGATGAGGCCGCGCCGATCACGGCGGGTGTCGTGGCGCTGAAGGGGCAATGGACGACGTCGTGGAATCTCGTATCCGCCGGGTCGATTCTCGCCGCGCTGCCGTCGGTCGCGATGTTCTTCGCGATGCAGAAGCATTTCGTCGCGGGGCTCACGTTCGGCGCGACGAAAGGCTGAACGCGCGCCGCTCGCGTTTCGAATCTCCCCCTCCGCATCGTGAGGTTGCCCGCTTCGGCGGGCTTTTTTCATGCTTTGCGGGGGTGCGTGCATGTCGGTCGGGGAGCCTGAGCTTCCTTTCGCGGAGTCGGAAAGCTGCCATTCAACGACTCAGGCACGGCGAGCGGTGCGTTCCCTCGCGGCCCTGAGGTGAATGTATGAAACTGGGGATGGACGGGAGCGGAATGCCATCCTCATTTTTTCAACAACAATCAATGAGGATGGTGAGTTGTCTGGCGCTCGACGTAGCTTTGCAGAACGGACAGGGCTTAAACCTGCTCGATGACGTAGGGTGCATGCCCGAATTCGAGATGACGCTCGTTCGCGAAGTCGTACATGCGGATATCGCGGCCCTGCTTGAAGCTCGGAATGATACTGCTCAATACGTTCACGTTGTAGACGATCGAGGCACGGGCGGTCGGCAGGGTAAGGTTCAGAACGGCGTGGAAAGTCGGTTGGATTTCTCCGTCAGAGAGCTCCGTTAATAGAGACCCTGAGATCGCGATGGCCTGGTCCTTCGCGACGTCGACGAGACACTCCTTGTCGCCCTGGAACAGGACGAGTCCCGGCGCATTCGGCTTGATAACCGTGATCAGGTGTCCGTCCTCGTGCTTTCCTTGCAGATAACGGCTGTTGCCGAGACGGAGGTCTTCGCGGTAGTGGTTGTATTGCAGATATGAGTCGTCGCGCGTCGGAATTTCGCGTGCGTAGCCGTAGCGCTTCCGGATTTCGTCGACCAACTTCTGCCCATAGCCGGCGACCTGCGCCTCGTAGCTCGCGATACGCGAGTAAAACTCGCTACGGCTGAACTCGTACTGCTGGTGCTCGTCCTTGAAGCGATGCCAGTAGTTGAAGATCTCGCACCGGTCACTATTTTCTTTTCCGATATGGGAGTATCCGACCGGAAAGTAGCCGTCGGTCCGGTCGACGAAGCAGAACTCCTGTTTGTCGCGGAAACCCACAGTCCCCGCCAACTGCTGAAGCGCATGGAAGTCATCCTGCATCCTTGGCCCGATCGAGATGATCGCAAATCCTTGGTCGACAATCTGGTTAGCCCACTCCTGCCAGGGCGCTGTGTTGTCGAGCCTTCGGTCGATCACGATAAGCTCACTGGACTCTTTCTGGACTTGATCGCGCATGAATTTCTCCACAAAAGAAAAGTTCTAAGGAACATGCACAAACACCGATTGCCTCTCCACAATCGGGATATCAATTCGTGACCACACGTAAGCGAGGGCGATACTCCGTGACGAACATCGCGGCGATGATGAGCGCTGCGCCGGCGAAATTCATGGAACTCAGGCGATCACCACCGAGGACGTAGCCGAAGAGCCCACCGAAAACGGGCTCCAGCACCAGGATCAGTGCGATTCGACCAGGTGCGGATTCGACCTGTGCCCGGGTCTGCACGAAATAGCCGATCGCGGTCCCCCCGATTCCGACGATGATCGCCGTCCAGACGGGCTGAGGTGAGTTAGGAACTGAAAACTCGTGGAATGCCAACGACCACAACAGCGACAGTACGCCTACGACCAATACCTGGATGAATGCAAGCAGTTCGACGTCGGCGCCCTTGCTTCGCTTCGATAGCACTACGATGTGCAGCGCCGTGAAAACAGCACACCCAAGAACAAGTGCATCACCGACGTGTATCGAAAGGTCCCGCATCGTCAACATGGCAAGACCAACAGCGGCGATCGCCGCGCCGATCACCTGTTGCCGGCTCGGCCGAATCTTGAGCATCCAGTAGCCAAATGCTGGAGCGAAGATGACCGCGAGCCCCGTAATGAAGCTCGCGTTGGATGCAGTCGTGTAAGCGATGCCGGCTGTCTGGAACGCGAATGCGATGAAAAGGACCACGCCGGGCAATATGGCACGCCGCCCTGCGCGCCATTCGACGTGTCGCCAGCGGCGCATCAACACGATGAACATCGCCGCTGCGCCGATCAGGAAGCGATATGCGTTAAACGTTGATGCACTGACGAACCCTAGAGATTGATGAATTGCGACAAATGACCAGCCCCAGAGTATGGTCACGCAAACAAGCGCGAATGCCCAAGTATTCTCAGACTTCATCTCATACCCCGGTATGAAAATTTATAAACGATTCACCATCGCGAATAAAATCAATACTTTCGCAACTTCGTTGAGTATCGGTTCAGACGAGGAGAGAGATATTGCTAGGTAGGGCCATCACTGAGATTCAGCAGGACGAGGCTACCTGCAGCCATCGCGAGGCCACAGAGCTTCGATACCGAAACAGATTCGCCGAAGAGCAATATTCCGAGTCCGGCGGTGATGGCGGTACTGGCGCCGGCCCACGCGGCGTAGGCCAGACCCACCTCGACGTTTAATGTCGTAATGGACATGAGCCAAACGGCGCCGGCGTAGCAAACGACGGTGAAGACTGAAGAAGGAAGGTGGGTGAATCCAGACGAGAATTTGAGCCCAATGGTACCGAATACTTCGGCAATCACACTCAGTCCAAGGACAAACCAGGCAAATCGACTCGAAGTCACAATGCACCTCACCGTCTGCATCGTTTATACCGAACGATGCAGGGGGAGGGGTGGATTCAGCGGTACCCGGTAGACGTCAGATTAATACAAGCCTGGACGGTCTACAAGAGGCGGTCAGCCGCCCGAATAAATTGATTGTTTCTATCGATAGCACCGGTATAGAAAAGGCGACCCATGATTGGAAATGGTTTTGAAACATTCGATAACCGGAAACCATCCTCTGATTTCGTGACAATCCCCTTTCAAGCGAAGGGAGATTTAGCGTGCGCCTTTACAACGGCCGCTGTCCGCCCCAGCCGGCCATCCGGTCTTCGACGCCGTCAACGACTGCGGCAGCCCGCCCCATCGCCGAGGGTCGGCTACGCGTACTTGTCGCCGACCGTACTGC
>NZ_BCPP01000827.1:0-3261 GCF_016586125.1 Burkholderia sp. E168m23 | reverse complement strand
TTCAGCGAGCTGCAGCCGGTGATCGACCTGATCGACGACGCGGCGCGCGGCGTGCAGTTTCCCGACCGCGTGGGCGTCGAGGTCGCGCCGCTGATGCTCGAACTCGCGAACGCGCACGGCTGCCGCCGCGTCGAGATCCTGATGTCGCTGTTCGACCGGCTGTCGTCGTGCCGCGAGCGGCGCGTGCTCGCGGGGCCCGGCTACCGCAGCGACGCGCAGCACTACATGTCGTCGACCATCAACCAGGTGCTGTCGTACCTCCAGCAGAACCTGCCCGGCATGCTGCGCGAAACCGACGTCGCCGCGTTCGCCGGCATGAGCGTCAGCACCTTCACGCGGTTTTTCCGGCGTCACACCGGCTCGTCGTTCGTGCGCTACCTGAACCGGCTGCGCATCAACGAGGCGTGCGAGCTGCTGATGTTTTCCGACCTGACGGTGACCGACATCTGCTACCGGGTTGGCTTCAACAACCTGTCGAACTTCAACCGTCAGTTTCTCGCGATGAAGCAGGTGCCGCCGTCGAAGTTCCGCGCGCTGCACCGGCTCAACGAACCGCACGGCCGCGACGACGCACCGCCCCCGCGACGCGCGCGGCCGCCGTGCCCCCCAGACAGGACGCTTCACACGTGACATTCCTCGGCATCGATCTCGGCACGTCCGAGGTCAAGGTTCTGCTCACCGATTCCCGATCGGTCCCCCTCGCCACCGGCGCGGCCACGCTGTCGATCAGCCGGCCGCATCCGCACTGGTCCGAACAAAGCCCGCAGGCGTGGTGGCACGCGATGCTCGACGCGATCGCGTCGGTGCGCGCCGCGCATCCGGCCGGCTTCGCCGCGCTGCGCGGCATCGCGCTGTCCGGCCAGATGCACGGCGCGACGCTGATCGACCGCGCGGACCAGGTGCTGCGCCCCGCGATCCTGTGGAACGACACGCGCGCCGGCACCGAATGCGTCGAGCTGGAAGCGCTGGTGCCGGAATCGCGCGCGATCACCGGCAACATGGCGATGCCCGGCTTCACCGCACCGAAGCTGCTGTGGCTCGCGAAATACGAGCCGGCCGTGTTTCGCGCGGTGCACAAGGTGCTGCTGCCGAAGGACTACCTGATCTGGCGCCTGTCCGGCGAATTCGTGTCCGACATGTCCGACGCGTCGGGCACGCTGTGGCTCGACTGCGCGCGCCGCGACTGGTCCGACCGGATGCTCGCCGCGACCGAGCTGTCGCGCGCGCAGATGCCGCGCCTCGTCGAAGGCAACGCGCCCGCCGCGCAGTTGCGCGACGCGCTGCGGCGCGAATGGGGCATCGACGGGCCCGTGACGATCGCCGGCGGCGCCGGCGACAACGCGGCGTCCGCGATCGGCATGGGCGTCACGGGTGCCGGCAGCGGCTTCCTGTCGCTCGGCACGTCGGGCGTGCTGTTCGCCGGCAACGACCGCTTCGCGCCGAACCCGGACGCCGCCGTGCACGCGTTCTGTCACTGCGTCGAAGGGCGCTGGCACCAGATGAGCGTGATCCTGTCGGCCGCGGCGAGCCTCGACTGGCTCGCGCGTGCGCACGGCACGACGCCCGCTGTGCTGGCGGCGCGCGCCGAACACGCCGATCCGGCCCGCGCGCCGCTGTTCCTGCCGTATCTCGGCGGCGAGCGCACGCCGCACAACGACGCGCATGCGCGCGGCGTGTTCTTCGGGCTGTCGAACGAACACGACGCCGACGATCTCGCGTATGCGGTGATGGAAGGCGTCGCGTTCGCGATGGCCGACGGCTACGACGCGCTGCGCGCGGCCGGCACGACGCTCGACGCGGTGTCGTTCATCGGCGGGGGCTCGAAGAGCGCGTTCTGGGCGCAGCTATGCGCGAATGCGACCGGGCTCTCGATGCAGCGCCATGCGGACGGCGCGGTCGGCGCGGCACTCGGCGCGGCGCGACTCGCACGGCTGGCGGCGACGAACGATACGCTGGAGGAAGTCTGCGTCGCGCCGCCCGTCACGGAGACGGTCGCGCCCGATGCCGCGTCGGTCGATCTGCTGGCGGGGCGGCTCGCGCGCTACCGACGGCTGTATCGCGCGCTGCGGGACGAGTTCGCGGCCGCCGACTGAACGGGAACAGCCGCGCGATCGCGCTTGACCCGGCCCTTGGGATCGCCTTTATGCTGACCGCAACGAATCGACAGCAAGAGGTGACGGATGGGTACCGACACGCCCCGTTTGAACGCATCGGCCGCCGCCGCGCGGCTTGGCGTCTCGATCAAGGCGCTGCGGCTGTACGAGCGGCACGGCCTCGTCACGCCCGAACGCACGCCGGCCGGATACCGCGCGTACGGCCCGGCCGACCTCGCACGCGCCGCCGACATCGCGGCACTGCGCAAGCTCGGCCTCGGTCTCGCGCAGGTCGCGAGCGTGCTCGACGGCGATGCGCGCGGTCTCGATACCGCGCTGGCCGCTCACGAAGCGGCGCTCGATCGCGGGATTCAGGATTTCGTCGGCAAGCTCGACCGTGTGCGCGCGATGCGCGCCGACCTTGCACGGGGGCGGATGCCGACGGACGGAGAACTCGCGCGGCTCGTCGACACAGGCAGCGCCGGCGTCGCGTTCAGCCTGCCGTGGCCGTGGGGTGGCGAATGGTTCGAGTGTCGCGATATCCGGCCGTTGAACTACATCATCGGTTCGCTGGGGAGCGGCAAGACGCGGCTCGCGCTTCGGCTGGCCGAAGCGCTGCCCGGCGCGGTGTTCGTCGGCCTCGATCGGCTGGACGACGATTGTGCCGCGGCATTCGACGCATTGCACGCCGATCCGGAATTGAAGTCGCGCGTCGATCGCGCGTCGGCGTTGCTCGCCGCCAAAGGCGCGACGCCGTCGCCAGCGCTGACGGCACTCCTCGTCAGCCTCGAAGCGCAACGCCCGCGTGCGCAGATCGTCGACATGATCGAACAGGGCCTCGACCGAGCCACGCAGTTGGCATTGATCGCGCATCTGCGCGAAGGCGCGGCCGCCGGCATGCGGCCGCTGTTCCTGCTGACGCGCTCGTCGGCCATCCTCGATCTCGCGGCGGTCGGCCCCGACGAAACCATCCTGCTGTGCCCGGCCAATCACAGCCCGCCTGCGCGCGTGGCGCCTTACCCCGGCGCGCCGGGGTATGAAGCCGTGGCCACGTGCCTGGCGGCGCCGGAGGTCCGGGAGCGGATTGCGCGGCGGCCGGAAGCGCGCGCTATGATGCTCGGTACGGAACGCGAAATGAATTGAATGTTTCGCGACCTGTCTCGTCGGA
>NZ_BCPP01000826.1:0-3264 GCF_016586125.1 Burkholderia sp. E168m23 | reverse complement strand
CGGTCGGCGTGACCGAGCGCAGCAGCGATCGCACGCAGTCGCGCATGCGCGTGTCGGCCAGTTGCTCGAACGGGCTGGCCGATGCCTGGTCCTCGATCAGTTCCACGAGGCCGGTGTCTGCGTCCGGCAGCGGCGTATCGAGCGAGACCGGCTCGGCGGGCAGCGCGAGCACCGCACGCAGCTTGTCTTCGGCGAGGCCGGTTTCAGCCGCGAGCTCGGCCGGCGTGGCGCGGCGGCCCGTGCGCTGGCGAAAGCGCAGTGCATGCCGCTGCACGCGCTGGTACTGATCGCCGACGTGCACCGGCACGCGGATCGTACGCGAGCGATCCGCGACCGCGCGTGCGATCGCCTGGCGAATCCACCAGGTCGCATAGGTCGAGAACTTGAACCCACGCCGGTATTCGAATTTCTCGATCGCGCGCATCAGGCCGAGACAGCCGTCCTGCACGAGGTCGGACAGATCGACGCCGCGGTTCAGGTACTTGCGCGCGATCGACAGCACGAGCCGCAGGTTCGCCTCGAGCATCGCCCGCGTCGCGTCGCGCACTTTTTGCTGGCCGTCGCTCAACGCGGCTGCAAGTGCGCGCCGTGCGACCGCGTCGAAGTACGCGGCGTCGACCGCCGACGGATCATCGGAGGCGGCCGCGAGCGCGCGCACGGTACGGCTTGCGTCGTCGACGGCCGGTGCGACCCAGGCGAGCGAACCGAGCAGGGCGGCCACGTGGTTGCGCGCGTCGCGGTAGTCGGCCGAACGGCTGCCATGCGCATGCAATGCATCGCGCAGCGCCGACACCGCTGCCTGCAGCGCGTCGTAGCGGGCGGGCGCGGGCGTTTCGCCATCCTCTTCATCGGGCGATCCGGTTGTGCCTATTGCGCCGGTTGCGCCCGTCGCGCGATGACGCTCGAGCAGTGCGTCGACCGCGGGCGGATAGCCGGCGATCGCATGCAGCACCTGATGACGGCCCGTCTCGATCTCGCGGGCGAGCACGATTTCACCTTCGCGCGTGAGCAGCGGCACCGCATGCATGCGCCGCATGTAGAGCGCGAGCGGATCGGTCGACGCGCTCGTACCGCGCGCGAGGTCGCCGAGCATGGCCCGGCCTTCGTCGAGCGCGTCGCGATCGACCTCGACCGGCGCCGCGCCGGCAAACGGTGCGGGCACGGCCGGCTCGTCGAGTACCGCGATGCCGATGTCGGCCAGCGCGGCGCGCACGACGTCGAGCGCGTCGGAGCTGTCGCTTTCGGGCGGCAGCGCGTCGACGAGGTCGGCGTGCGTCAGATAACCCTGCTCGCCGGCGAGCGCCAGCAGCTGGATGATCGGATCGAGCGGTGTGTCCGCCCGGGGAGTGGGGCGTGGCGTAGTCATGTCGATGGCGGCGCGAGCCGCGTTCCTGTCAGGGCGGGCCGAAGCTCGCCGGTTTGCGGTTGCCGGTGGGTCGCGGACGCCCGTCCGCGCCGGTCAGCCCGACATCGTTCAAGTTGAGGGCATTTGCGCCAACTTCAACGCCGGCGCCGCGGACGGGCCAGCACGCGGCGTTCCTGCCCCGCCGTGCGGGGCAGGAAACAAAAAGTAACCGATCATACGCGCGGAAATCTGCAGGGGACGTAAGCTAGAGTCAGGCGCGCGCCCGGCGGCGACGCGCGGATTCTGCCGGAGTACGAGATGAACCCGATTTCCGCCGCGAGGCCCGCCGTCGTCGCGCTGGCCGCAGCGATGCTGGGCGGCTGCTACTACACGAGCCCGTACGGTTATGCACCTTATTACGCGCCGGTGCCCGCCACGGTGACGCAGCGCGAGATTCCAGTCGCACCGACCGCGTCCGGTCCGGTGCCGTCGACCGTACCCCAGGCGCAGGTCGACGTCGGCCCGGCGGTGCCGGTGTATGTCGCCCCGGCCTACGTGCCGCCGCCGTACCCGTATTACTACCCGGCGTACTACTCCGGCTGGTACGGGCCGCCCGTGACGATCGGCTTCTGGGGCCGCTGGGGCGGCGGCGGATACTGGGGCGGCCGCGGCGGTTACTGGCATCGTCCGTGGGGCGGCGGGCATTGGGGTGGCGGCCACTGGGGCGGCGGCCATCGGCACTGACCGGCGCGCGGCGGCGCGGCGCGGGAGAGCATCATGAGGAACACGATTGTCCGAAGTCTGTGCGTCGTCCTGGCCGGCCTCGCGGCCGCACCGGGCGTCGCCGATGCGCAGAGCAGCGCTTACACGAACTCGCCGGCCGAGCTGTTTGCCGGGCCGGCGCCCGATTATCCGGTGGTCGCGCAGATCCCGCCCGGTACCGCGCTGGATGTGTTCGGCTGTCTGAGCGACTACGCGTGGTGCGATGTCGCGCTGCCGGGCGTGCGCGGCTGGATCGATGCGCAGTTGCTCGACTATCCGTACCAGGGCAGCTACGTGCCGTTGCTCCAATACGGCGCGATCATCGGCGTGCCGGTGACCGGTTTCGCGATCGGCGCGTACTGGGATCGCTATTACCGGCACCGCCCGTGGTATCCCGACCGTGATCGCTGGGCGCATCGTGCGGAGCCGAGGCTCGGCCCCGGCGGCGTGCCGCCCGCGCAAGGGCGTCCGCAACCGGGTGCGCCGATGCAGGTCGCGCCGGGCGGCCCGCCGCCCGTGCATGACACGCGGCCGTCGGCGACGCGCGGCGGCTGGAACGGCGCGAACCGCGTGCCGCCGCCGGCTGCACCGGCGCCGGCGCCGATGCCGGGTGGCGTGGGTAATGCGCGTCCGGCCAGCCCGCCGACGCCGATGCCGGGCGGGATGGGTAATGCGCGCCCGGCCAACCCGGCGGCACCGACGCCGATGCCGGGTGGGATGGGTAATGTGCGTCCGGCCAGCCCGGCGGCGCCGACGCCGATGCCGGGCGGGGCGGGTAACACGCGCCCGGCCAGCCCGCCGCCCGCGCCGGGCGGCGAAGCCCGCACGATGCCTCAGCCCGCGCGCCAGGGAGGTTGGGGCGGCGGCGGTTATGCGCGGCCGCAAGGCGGCGGAAACGGCGGCGGCAACCATGGCGGCGGTGGAGGCGGCGGTCCCGACGAACTCCGCCACTGACGGCACCGGTGCCGCCGGTGCCGCGGGTTCTCCGGGCACCAGACAAAAAAAGCCGCTCCGGAGAGCGGCTTTTGGATCGGGCAAGCGGGGCGAGGTAAGGCGCTACCGGTCGCCCGCAGCCCGCCGCATCAGTCGTCGAGCAGCGACAGATCGCGCACGGCGCCCTTGTCGGCCGACATGACCAGCTTCGCGTATGCCTTCAG
>NZ_BCPP01000825.1:0-3290 GCF_016586125.1 Burkholderia sp. E168m23 | reverse complement strand
CAGGCGATCCCCATTTATTTGTCAAATAATGTTCAATGCCTTTCCGACACTTTCGCTGTACGATGCGCACGTCGTTCGATTGATTCCCTATCGACATCGAATGACAAGCAAGCACACGATTCCATTTCAGGATGATTAATTCTGGCGAAATGAATTCTTAAATCGGCATAACGTTTGCGCTCAATCGCAACCGTCAAACTTTGTAAAATTACAGAATGCGGAATTGGACGATTTCAATTGCGTGCTAGCCTTTTTCGCGAGTATCGTCATTCCGTTTTTGATCCACACAAGTCCGCACGATCGTGCGAAATCCCGTTCCGGGATTCGCCGAAACGACGCGCGACCGCCAACCTGCGAGGATGCGCCCGTGACTCACCAGGCCGCCGACGCCGTCGCGCATGCGAACGGCATGATCGAGCTTTCCCACAGCTTCGACGCCAACCGGTTTCTCGCGGCCATCGACCGCGACGAACTCCTCACACTGACGCCTCACCTGCAACTCGTTCACCTGAAATCCGGGCAAGTGCTCTGCGAACCCGGCGAAATGCTCGCCGCGGTCTACCTGCCGGTCACGACCGCGATTTCGCTGCAGTACGTGTCGTCCGGCGGCATGACGCTGGAAGTCGCGGAGATCGGCAGCGAAAGCGTGGTCTGCGACGACGTGATCGGCGGCAGCGGCCGGATGCCGTGCCGTGCGCTCGCGTGCCGCGACGGCTTCGTCTACCGACTCGACCGGCGTGTGTTCGCCGCCGCGTTCGATGCGTCGCCGGTGATCCGCCACCTCGTGTTCGTCTGCGTGCGGCTGCTGATGGCGCAGGTGTCGCAGATCACGTTCTGCAGCCGTCATCACGTGCTCAAACATCAGTTATGCAGATGGTTCCTGCTGGCGTTCGACCGCACGCGCAGCATCGAGATCCAGGTGACGCACAGCATGCTCGCGCAAATGCTCGGCGTACGGCGCGAAACGGTCACGGACGCCGCCGGTGAAATCCAGAAGCTCGGCCTGATTCGCCAATACCGCAGCTCGATCGAGCTCGCGGACCTCGACGGCCTCGAAAAAATGTCGTGCGGCTGCCGCGCGATCGTGCGCGACGAGATGAAGCGCATCCTGTCGGCCGACTCGGGCGTGCCGGCCGCGTCGCGCGCGTGATCGGCGCACCGGCCGGGGCGGCGCTTCGATGCCGCCCGCGTGCCGGGTCAGCCGTTTGTAGGGTGGCGAACAGAACGTCGTGTCTGCCAATGGTCTACTGATGCCGGACTGCCGGGGGGATGTCAGCGCTGATCGCGCGTCTCGCCCGAGCGGACGACACCACGCACGCCGGAGCAGCACGTGAAAACGAAATCAGAACCATCCTGAAGCACGTCGCCCATCTCGAAGCCGCGATCGATTCGATCGGTGACGGGGACGACCTCTACGAAGCGGGCCTCTCCTCGCTCGATACGATCCAGCTGATGCTCGCGATCGAAAAGCAGTTCAACATCGAGATTCCCGACGAGATGCTGAACCGCAACCTGTTCCGCAGCATCGACGCGCTCGCGGACACGATCGCCACGCTGCAACGCACCGAGCACTCCGCATGAGCGCGCTGCTTCCCGAACTCGCGTCCGACAGCGATTCGCATCGGCTCGACGAGGCCGCGCATGCCGTCGCGCAGATCGCCGCCCAGCATGCCGATGCGGTCGATCGCGACGCGCGCTGCCCCGTCGAGGCGATCGAGGCGATGCGCGCGCGCCGCCTGCTCGGCGCAATGGTGCCGACCCATCTCGGCGGCGCTGGCGCGTCGCTGGAAGACATCGCGTCGGCCTGCTCGATCCTCGGCCAGGCCTGCGCGTCGTCGGCGATGGTGTTCGCGATGCACCAGATCCAGGTCGCCTGCATCGTCGACCACGCCGCCGACCAGGGCTGGCACCGGCTGTTCCTGCAACAGCTCGTGCGCCACCAATGGCTGCTCGCATCGGCCACGTCGGAAGACGGCGTCGGCGGCAACCTGCGCGCGAGCCAGTGCGCACTCGAGATCGACGGCGGTGGATTCCGGCTGCACAAATCCGCGCCGACGATCTCGTACGGCGACTACGCCGACGGCATTCTCGCCACCGCGCGACGCGATGCGGATGCGCCGGCTTCCGAGCAGGTGCTCGTCACGCTGCTGCGCGACGGCTATACGCTCACGCGCCGCGGCGAATGGGACACGCTCGGCATGCGCGGCACGTGCAGCAACGGCTTCGTGCTGGACGCGCAAGGCGCCGCCGTGCAATGCCTGCCGGTGCCGTTCGCGAAGATCGCCGAGGAAACGATGGTGCCGGTCTCGCACATCCTGTGGGCCGCGGTGTGGATCGGCGTGGCCGGCGACGCGTTTCATCGCGCGCACCAGTTCTTCCGCGCACAGGCGCGCCAGACCGACGGCGCACCGTCGCCCGCCGCGCGGCGCATCGCCGAGTCGCTCGCGCTGATGCAGGCGATGCAGGCCCGCGTCGACAACGTGCTGCGCCTCCACGCGAACGCGTCGGCCCGCTCGTGGTCGGCCGGCATGGCCTGGGCCGCCGAGATCAATACGCTGAAGACCTACGTGTCGGCGACCGCGCTCGAAGTCGCGCAGCAGGCGATGATGATCTGCGGGATGGCCGGCTACAAGCAAGGCACGCCGTTCAGCATCGGCCGCCACATTCGCGACCTGCACGCGGCGCCGCTGATGATCAGCAACGACCGCATTGCCGCCAACACTGCGAGCCTGTTGCTCGCGCTGCGTCCTGCGACGCTGGAGAAACATACGTGAACGATCGCCTCGCCGTGCCCTCCGCCGCCTCCGTTCCCGCCGACGCGCCGCTCGACCGCGCGGGCGTCAATCCGCTGCGCGACGCGCTGATCGATGCGGGCCTGCTGGTTTCGACCGGTATCCAGGGCCTGTTCGGCCGCAGCGAACGATTCGAGCGCGTGGTCGAGGCGCTCGACGCGTTCGTCACGCGCATCGGCGCCGACCAGCAGGCCGAAGTGCTGCGCTTTCCGCCGGCGATGAGCCGCATGGAGTTCGAGCGCAGCGAATACATGAAGAGCTTCCCGCAACTGGCGGGCAGCGTGCATGCGTTCTGCGGCGACGAGCGCCAGCATCAGCGCGTGCTGCAATGCCTCGATCGCGGCGACGACTGGACCGAGAACCAGAAGCCGACCTACGTCGTGATGACGCCGGCCGCGTGCTACCCCGTCTATCCCGTCGTCGCCCGCGCGGGCGCGCTGCCGGCCGACGGCCGCATCGTCGACGTGTTCTCGTACTGCTTCCGTCACGAACCGTCGC
>NZ_BCPP01000824.1:0-3293 GCF_016586125.1 Burkholderia sp. E168m23 | reverse complement strand
GTGCCGAGCGACAGGTGCATGTTGTACGCCTGCGCGATGAACAGCGACGCGAACGTGCAGTACATCATCGAGCCGTCGAGGTTGAACGAATAGCCCATCGGCATCACGAAGCTCGAGATCTTGCGCTTCACGCCGAAGCGGTCGAGCGCGTCGAGGATCTTCGGGTACGCGGCTTCGGAGCTGGCCGTCGCGAACGACAGCATGAACGCTTCCTTGATCAGCACCAGCAGCTTGAACACCCGCGGCCCGAGGAACACCAGCCCCGCACACACGAGTAACGCCCAGAGCAGGAACAGGCTGACGTAGAAGTCGCCCATGAACACCGCGAACTTCAGCAGTACCGATAGCCCGTTGACCGCGACGGTCGCGGCCATCGCGGCCATCACCGCGAGCGGCGCGAGCTTCATCACGTAGCCGGTGATCTTCAGCATCACGTGCGACAGCTGGTCGATCGCGGCGATGAGGATCTTGCCACGCTCGCCGAGCGCGGCGAGCGCGACGCCGAAGAACATCGAGAACACGACGATCTGCAGGATCTCGTTGTTCGCCATCGCCTCGGCGAACGACCTCGGCACCATGTGGCCGACGAAATCCTTCAGCGTGAACTTGGATGTCGCGAGGTTCGCCGATGCGCCGATGTCCGGCAGCGGCAGGCCGAGATTGTCACCGGGCCGCAGCAGGTTCGCCATCAGCAGCCCGAGCAGCAGCGAGACCAGCGACGCGGTGATGAACCAGGTGATCGATTTCGCGAATACGCGCCCGACCGAGGCCGCGTCGCCCATGTGCGCGATGCCGACGACCAGCGTGGAGAAGACGAGCGGCCCGATCACCATCTTGATCAGGCGCAGAAATACGTCCGAGACGAGCGAGATGTATCCGGCGACTTCGGCGGCGGCCTTCTTGTCCGGAAAGCTCGTGAAGACCATGTAGCCGATCGCGATGCCTGCCGCCATCGCGACCAGGATCCAGACGGCTGCAGCATTCTTTTTTCGCATCGTAAGCCTCCCATGCAGCGGTTTCGCAATCGGGGATGGAAGGACGATACAGGACCAGAATCGCGCTGAACAGTGCAACCGGGTTCGGGTTTGCGCTAGCGCCGGATCATGGCCGATGGGGCGACGGTGATGGCGGGGGTGGCGCTGCCTGCCCGTGCGCCGGCGCAACCGGGTGAGGATTGGTGCGACGCAGCACATTGCCTGTTCGACGGGCGCCGGATGGCGGTAACCTGCGCCGCGCCATTTCGCCACTGTTCTGCACCACCGACGATGTTGTGGTGCCGGGATGCCGCGCCACCGTGAACAGGCGCTAGTCGTGCGCCCGCGGGTCCAGCAGGCTCGTGCTGAAATCGCACGCTTGCTCCGCGAGCCGGACGATCTCGGCGGTCAGCGAATGAGCGCGTTCGGCCCGGTGCAGCGCGACGTAGCGAACCGGCGGCAGCGCCGGCTGCGTGCGCACGATCTCCAGCGCGTCGCAAGCGACGAGGTGCGCTACGCACGCCTTCGGCAGATAGCTGATGCCCAGGCCCGACAGCGTCAGGCCGATCTGCGCGAGCAGGCTGTTGCTCGACAGCACGCGCTGAGTCGCGACGCCGTGTTCCTGCAGAAAGCGCGTGTACAGATGCCCGGTGCCCGACAGGTTCCCCTGCAGGATCAGCGGAAACCGCGCGATCTCCGTCAACGCAAGGGCGGCGCGGGACGTCGGCATAAATCCGGCCGCGCACATCCACGCGTTGTCGACCTCGCCGACCACCGTCGCCGTGAACGCGTCCGTCGCATGAATCTGCGGGACCACGATCAGATCGATCGTGTCGGCCGCGAGCCGGTCGCGCAGCGTCGCGGTCAGGTCCACCTCGGCCTCCACGTGCACGCGCGGATAGGCGGCCTGGATCGCCGCGATCAGGCGCGGCAGCCACGTCAGCGCGGTCAGTTCGGTCACGCCGATCCGGACATGCCGCACCAGCGCTTCCTTCGAACTCATCCGCTCGACCACGCGGTCGCGCTGTTCGAGCAATGCCTTCGCATGGTCGAACAGCTCCGCGCCCTTGTCGGTGAGCCGCGCGCTGCGATGCGCGCGATCGAACACGGTGAGGTCGAACGCGCGTTCGAGCTCCTGGATGCGCTTCGATACGGCCGACTGCGTCGTGTTCAGGCGCGTCGCGGCCGCGTCGAACGAGCCGAGCTGCACGATCCAGTACAGCGCTTCCATCTGCTTGAACGTCAGCATCGCGTCTCACTCGATAGATGAAGAAAAGCGATATGTTCTCATGTCAAAAAATCGCTTTTTTTACATATTTAGGCTGTTTAAGGTGCTCCCGTTGCGTCGCCTGGCGAGTGCGTTCATCAGAAAACGCGCCGCATCGCACCCAGCGTTCAATCGACCCCCCATTCTCTGGAGATTGCATGGACACCGTCATCGACTCCCCGCCCGTCGTCGGCGCGGCCCGCAAGCCGCGCGTCGGGCTCGCGTGGCAGATCCTCATCGGCCTCGTCATCGGCATCGCGACCGGGCTCGTGCTGAACCGGTTTCCGCAACTGCGCGACACGGCCGTGTCCGGGGTGCTGCAGCCGGCCGGCGACATCTTCATCAAGCTGGTGCGGATGATCGTCGTGCCGATCGTATTCACGAGCATGGTGATCGGCATCGCCGGCGTGGGCGACGGCAAGTCGCTCGGACGCCTCGGCATCAAGACGCTGCTCTATTTCGAGGTGATCACGACGATCGCGATCGTGCTCGGGCTCGTGATCGGCAACGTGTTGCAGCCGGGCGTCGGCACCGACATGTCGCAACTCGGGCACACCGACATTTCCCGTTACCAGCAGACCACGCAACAGGTGCAGCAGGCGCACCACGGGCTGATGGCGCTGGTGCTCGGCATCATCCCGGACAACATCGTCGCGTCGATGGCCAAGGGCGACCTGCTGCCGGTGATCTTTTTCTCGCTGCTGTTCGGGCTCGGGCTGCAGTCCGTGCCGGAAGAGCATCGCAAGCCGGTGCTCGCGATGCTCAAGGGCGTCGCCGACGCGATGTTCAAAGTGACGAACATGGTGATGCGCTATGCGCCGGTCGGCGTGTGCGCGCTGATCGCGGTGACCGTTTCAAGTTTCGGCTTCGGATCGCTGCTGCCGCTGCTGAAACTCGTCGCCGTCACTTACTTCGCGATCCTGCTGTTCGCGATCGCCGTGCTCGGCGTGACCGCGCGGCTGTTCGGGTTCCGCATCCTGACACTGCTGCGCGTGATCAAGGACGAACTGATCATCGCGTTCTCGACCTGCAGTTCGGCGACCGTGCTGCCG
>NZ_BCPP01000823.1:0-3295 GCF_016586125.1 Burkholderia sp. E168m23 | reverse complement strand
CAAGGATGCGCCGCAGCGCCGTGCGGCTCGCCTCGGGCAGCGGCGCCGCGCCCAGACGATCGCCGAGGAACGTCCGCAGCGCGTCGAGCGCATGCTCGCGTTGCGCGGCACGCGCGACGTCGAGCGCGACGATGTTGCTCGTCCCTTCCCAGATCGAACCGAGATGCGCGTCGCGTACGAGCCGCGCATCGCTCCATTCCTCGATATAGCCGGTGCCGCCGCGCACTTCCATCGCGTCGCCCGTCACGCGGCGCGCGTCGCGGCAGGCGCGGAACTTGATCAGCGGCGTCAGGATCCGCACGCAGCGCGCGGCCTGCTCGTCGCCCGCGTCGGCCTGCGGCAGCAGCAGCGCGATCTGCATGAACATCGCGCGTGCGGCCTCGGCCGGCAGCAGCATCTTCATCAACTGGCGCTGCATCAGCGGCATCTCGATCAGCTTGCGGCCGAATGCCTCGCGATGCGCGGCGACGTGCAGCGCTTCGTTCAGCGCGCGCCGCATCAGCCCCGCCGCGCGCACGCCGTTCGACAGCCGCGACATGTTGATCATGTCGGCCATCTGGTGAAAGCCGCGGCCGATCTCGCCGATCAGGTACGCCTGCGCACCTTCGAGCGCGATCTCGCCGCTGGCCATCGAACGGCTGCCGAGCTTGTCCTTCAGGCGCACGATCCGGTAGCGGTTGCGCGTGCCGTCCGGCAATGTCTTCGGCAGCAGGAACAGCGCGAGGCCCTTGATGCCGTCCGGCGCGCCGTCGGGCCGTGCGAGCACCATCGCGAGATCGGCGTCCGCGTTCGAGCAGAACCACTTGTCGCCGGTCAGCCGCCAGACGGTCTCGCCGTGCGCGTCGGTTTCGCTGGTCGCGCGCGTCGCGATACGGCCGACGTCGGAGCCGGCCGCCTGCTCGGTCATGAACATCGCGCCCTGGTACAGCGTGTCGAAGTCGCGCGAGGCGAGCCGCGGCAGGTAGCGCGCGACGAGCGCGGGATCGCCGAAGCGGCGCAGCGTGCGCGTCAGCGAATCGGTCATGCTGACCGGGCAGCACAGCCCGAATTCCGCCTGCACGAACAGGAACGTCAGCGCGTACTTGACGAGCGGCGGCACGGTTTCGGCTCCATGGCTCAGTGATGCGAGCCCGAGCTCCGCATACGCGACGCGTTCGAGCGCGACGTACGCCGGGTCCTTGTCGATCCGCTGCACGGCCTCGCCGCGCCGGTTGCGATGCTCGAGCACGGGCGGATGCTTGTCCGCGCGCGACGCCCACTCGTCGAGTTCGCCCGACACGCGCGCGCCGAGCGCGCGCAGCCGCGGCTCGAGTTCGGCATAGTGCGCGTCGCCGAGATGCAGCTTCAGCAACGCGCCGAGATCGGGATCGAGGGTGAAGAAATTGATGCCCCGGGTATCGGGGATATTGGATGCGCCGGTGTCCGGCGTGCGAGCGGTGTCGTTCATGCGTGCGTCTCCTGGGTTGCCGGTGCAGCGACCGGGCCGCGCGCCGCAGCGCCCGGCCGGCCCTGCATCGAGCCTCCCGCAGAGCGTAGGCGCGCGATCGATAAGCGTCCAATACAGGATTTGTCCGGTACGATAGAGATCGCTTATCGATGCCGACGCCGGGAGGAGACACCGTGGAACTGAGGCAGTTGCGCTACTTCGTGGCGGTCGCCGAGGAGCTGCATTTCGGGCGCGCGGCGAAGCGCCTGTTCATCTCGCAGCCGGCGCTGAGTTTCGACATCCGCAAGTTCGAGGACGCGCTCGGCGTGCAGTTGTTCTCGCGCACCAACAAGACGGTCGCGCTGACCAACGCGGGCGAGGTGCTGCTCGGCGAAGCGCGCCGGCTGCTGCTGCAGGCGGACGAAGCCGAGCGCCTGACGGTGCGCTCCGCGTCGGGGCTCGCCGGCCGGCTGCGGATCGGCTTCGTCCATTCGATGCTGTATCGCGGGCTGCCCGACGCCGTGCGGCGCTTCGAGGCCGACTATCCGGGCGTCGAGGTCGTGCTGAGCGAGATGAACACGCACGCGCAGGTGCAGGCGATCCAGCGCGGCCAGATCGATCTCGGCTATGCGCACTGGGGCCACTTCCCGCCCGAGGTCGAATCGGTGGCCGTCTATGCGGAGCCGTTCGTGTGCTGCCTGCCGGCCGCGCATCCGCTCGCGCGGCGCAGGCAGGTCGCGCTCGCCACGCTCGCGACCGAACCGTTCATCCTGTTTCCGCGCGACGCCGCTCCGCACTATCACGACCTGATCATCGCGCAGTGCGTGAACGCGGGATTCAGTCCGCTGATCCGCCACGAGGCGCGGCTGTGGCAGACGATCCTGTCGATGATCGAGTTCGGGATGGGCATCGCGCTGGTGCCGCGCGTGCTGCAGCAGGCGAAAAGCGACCGGCTCGCGTTCCTGCCGCTGAAGGATGCGTCGCTCGAATCGCGCACGCTCGCGCTGAAACGCAGCGGCACCGCCGAACCGGTGGCGCTGCGCTTCGCCGGCTACGTGCGCGCGTCGATCGACGCGCTGCCTGCGCTGGCGGGCTGAGCGCGCGGCTCGCGATCCGGTGCTTGCGGCTATTTGAAAAAATTTGCAGAAAGGGCTTTACGAGCCCCAAAATCTCTGACATAATTTGATTCTTCTTTGGGCGGTTAGCTCAGCGGTAGAGCACTGCCTTCACACGGCAGGGGTCACTGGTTCGATCCCAGTACCGCCCACCAAAGAATTCAAGGGCCTGCGTCTCACGACGCAAGCCCTTTTCGTTTTGGCGTCGCGCGTGTCCCGCGACGCGGGCGCCACGTCATTCGACGCCACGCCGCACGCAGGTACCGGCTTACCGTCCGTGCCCCACCCGCTCCGCCGTCGCGTCGAACGCGCGCTTCGCCTTGTCGACGATCTCGTCGACCTCCGCCTCGCGAATCACGAGCGGCGGCGACAGCAGCATCCGGTCGCCGGTCGCGCGCATGATCAGGTTGCCGTTGAAGCAGAAGTCGCGGCAGATCGTGCCGACATCGACGTCCGCGCCGAAGCGCTCGCGCCGGCTCCGGTCGCGCGCCAGTTGAACACCCACAACCAGCCCCGCTCCCGCGATCTCCCCGACGATCGGATGGTCGCCCAGCGTGTCGCGCAGCCGGCGCTGGAAATACGGCCCGATGTCGGTCTTCACCCGCTCGACGATCCCCTCGTCGCGCAGCAGCTTCAGGTTCGCGACCGCGACGGCCGCCGCCACCGGGTGCCCCGAGTACGTGAGGCCGTGATTGAATTCGCCGTTGTCGATGATCGGGCGCGCGACGCGCTCGTGAATGCCGACCGCGCCCAT
>NZ_BCPP01000822.1:0-3304 GCF_016586125.1 Burkholderia sp. E168m23 | reverse complement strand
AGGGCGCAGTCGAGACGGTGCTCGCCGACGTCTGGCAGGCCGTGCTGAAGGCGCCGAAGGTCGGACGCGACGACAATTTCTTCGAACTCGGCGGCGATTCGATCCTCGTGCTGCAGGTGATCGCCCGTGCCCGCAAGCGCGGCGTGCGCTTCACGCCGAAGCAACTGTTCGACGGGCCGACCGTCGCCGAACTCGCGCGCATCGCGAAAACGGACGATACGGCCGTCGCAGCGCAGCCGGCGAGTGCGGTTCCGACCGCGACTGCCACTGCCGCACCGGCCGCCACCCCGATCCTGACGCCCGCACAACAACGCTTCTTCGCGCTCGATATTCCGCACCGCGGCCACTGGAACCAATCAGTGTCGTTCGACGTGCGCGGCGCGTTCGACGCGGACGCATTCGCACGCGCATTCGACGCGTTGCTCACGCATCACGACGCATTCCGCCAGCGCTTCGCACGCGGCGCGGACGGCACGTGGCACGCGAGCGATGCGGCGAAGCCGTACGACGCGCTGCCGTTCGTCGAAGTCGCCGCACGCGACGAAGCCGACGCGCTGGCACGCTTCGACGCGCTGCAACGCCGTCTCGACCTCGGCCGCGGGCCGCTCGCCTGCGCGTGCGCGGCACGGCTGCCGGACGGTTCGACGCGGCTTTATCTCGCGATTCACCATGCGATCGTCGACGGTGTGTCGTGGCGCATCCTGCTCGACGACCTCGACACCGCCTACCGCGCGGCATGCGAACGCACGCCGGTCCGCCTGTCGCAGCCGGGCCTGCGCGCGGACGCCTGGGCTGCACGGCTTGCCCGCGCGGCAACGGAACCGGCGTCGCCGTTCGCAGGTGAAGCTACCTACTGGGCCGGCATGGCGCAGGGCGACGACATCGTGCCCGATCACCCCGACGCAGCGGCGACGAACGCCGATGCCGCCGTCGTCGTGCAGACGATCGACGCGGCATTGACCCGCGCCGCATTGACCGACGCGCACGCGGCCTATCGCACGCAGACGATCGAACTGCTCGGCGCGGCGCTCGCGCTGGCGCTGGCCGGCGCGCGCGGCGCCGCATCGTGCCGGGTCGAACTGGAAGGACACGGCCGCGAAGCGCTGTTCGACGACGCGGAGGCCAGCCGCACGATCGGCTGGCTGACGAGCCATTACCCGGTGACGCTGCCGGTCGCAGCGACGGCCCGCGACACGCTGTGCGCGGTCAAGGACGCGCTGCGCGCGGTGCCGCACAAGGGGCTCGGCTTCGGCGTGCTCGCGCACTATGGCGATACGGCCACGCGTGCGGCGCTGGCTGCCGTGCCGCGTCCGCGCGTCACGTTCAACTATCTCGGCCAGTTCGACGCGCCGCGCGATGCGATGCTCGTCCCGCGTTTCGGCGGCACCGGCGTCGAGCGCGATCCCCAAGGGCCGCTCGGCAACACGCTCGCGATCCATGCGTACCTCGACGCGGACGGCGACGGCGCGCGCACGCTGAAGGTCCACTGGGTCTACGGTGCGCCGCAATTCGAACGCGCGACGATCGACGCGTTCGCCGAACGCTTCGCCACCGCGTTGCGCGAACTCGTCGATGCATGTGCGTCGCGCGTCGCGCATCGCGGCGCCGGCGCGACGCCGGGCGATTTCCCGCTCGCGCAGGCCGCCGGTCTCACGCAGGCCGCGATCGAACGCGCGCCGCTCGACTGGCGCACGATCGACGACGTCTATCCGCTGTCGCCGATGCAGCAGGGCATCCTGTTCCATGCGCTGTTCGCGCCCGGCCACGCGAGCTACGTGAACCAGCTCGTCGCGACCGCCACCGGGCTGGACGCCGACCGGCTCGCGGCCGCGTTCGACGCGTCGGTCGCGCGTCACGACATCCTGCGCACGAGCGTGATGCCAGACGAAGCCGCGCCGCTGCAGTGCGTGCATCGTCACGCACGCATGCCGGTCGAACAGCTCGACTGGCGCACGCGCGGCGACACGCTCGATGCCGATTTCGACGCGTGGCTCGCGGCCGACCGCACGCGCGGTTTCGACTGGCGCGAGCCGCCGCTGATGCGGCTCACGCTGATCCGCGTGACGGACGACGCGTGGCGGGTCGTCTGGACGCGTCACCACGTGCTGCTCGACGGCTGGAGCACCGCGCGCCTGCTCGCGGACGTGCTGCGCGACTACCGCGACCCGGACGCCGTGTCGCCGTTCGCGAGCCGTCCGGCGCTGCGCTATCGCGATTTCATCGCGTGGCTCGGCACGCGCGACCGCGACGCCGACGAGCGCTTCTGGACCGGGCGCCTGGCACGGCTCGACGCACCGACGCTGATCGCGGAACGCACGGCCGACCGCGCGGATGCCGAGATGGTCACGTGGCGCGCGACGCTCGATGCCGACACGACGGCGCGCGTCGCGCAGACCGCCCGCGCGCTGAAGCTGACCGTCAACACGCTGGTGCAGGGCGCCTGGGCGCTCGCACTCCAGCGGATGACGCACCAGCCGGCCGTCGCGTTCGGCGCGACCGTCGCCGGCCGCCCCGACGCGCTCGCGGACGTCGACTCGGTGCTCGGTCTCTTCATCAACACGCTGCCGGTCATCACCGCGCCGGCGCCGCAGCAACGCGCGGCCGACTGGCTGCAAACGCTGCAGCGCGAGAACGCGGCGGCCGTCGAACACGCACACACGCCGCTCGCCGACATCCAGCGCCGGGCGCGCGGGTCGGGCGGCGCACTGTTCGACACGCTGGTCGTGTTCGAGAACTATCCGGTGGACGACACCGCGCGTGACGCCGATCCGCGCGCGCTGGCGTTGAGCGGCGTACGCAGCATCGAAGCGACCGATTTCGCACTGACGCTCGTGATCGAGAGCGGCGCCGAACTGACGATCGACTACGGCTACGACACCGCACGCGTCGACGCGCGTCAGGTCGAAACCTGGCACCGCGCGTTCGCTTGCGCGCTCGATGCGCTGGCCCGCACGCCGGACGCGCTGCTCGGCACGCTGTCGATCGCCGACGACGCGACCCGCGACGCGCTGGTGCGCGCTCAGGACACCGCACGGACCTGGCCGATGGAACAACGGCAGCCGCTGCATCTGCAATTCGCCGACGCGGCACGGGCGACGCCCGACGCGATCGCACTCGAATACGCGGACGCGCACGGCCGCGTGCAGCGTGCAACCTACCGCGAACTCGACGCCGCTACGTCGCGCATCGCGGCCGTGCTGCGCCGGCGCGGCGTGCAGCCCGACACGCCGGTCGCGCTGTGCGTCGAGCGCTCGTTCGACATGGTGATGGCGCTCGTCGGCGTGCTGAAGGCCGGCGCCGCGTA
>NZ_BCPP01000821.1:0-3306 GCF_016586125.1 Burkholderia sp. E168m23 | reverse complement strand
GAAGGTCGACTCGCTGACCGACGCGGCCAACACCGGCCCGCTCGCCGGCCTGTCGGTCACCGGCTACATCGATCCGACCTACATCTACAACCGCGCGGCCGGCACGTCGTCGTTCCTGTTCGCGAACCACGAGAACGCGTACAACTACTTCAACAGCACGTTCGGCGATCTCTACCTCGACATCAAGAAGACCTTCGGCGTCGGCCCGATGGCGCCGTCGGCCGAGATCACGTTGATGCCGAACCGCGGCAACGGCATCACGCTGCTGCAGAACTCGCGCGGCTCGATCACCGACAACCTGCTGAACACGGCGGTGATCAACGTGCCGATCACCGCGGAAACGACGCTGGTCGCCGGCCTGATCCCGAGCTTCGGCGGCTACGAAGTGCAGCAGTCGAACCAGATGCTCACGCTCACGCACAACCTGCTGTACGATTTCTCCGATCCGGGCAGCTACGTCGGTATCGGCGCGAACTACACGAAGGGCGCCTGGGCGTGGAAGTTCTTCCTCGGCAACGAGCAGTACCGCACCTACGGTTCGGTCACGCAGACGGGCACCAATGCGCTCGGCGACCCGATCACCACCAGCAACAAGGTGCCGACCTTCACCGCGCGCGCCGACTACACGTGGTCGAGCGCGCTCGATCTCGGCGGGTCGTTCAACATCGGGCGCCAGACGCTGGCGAGCGCGATCGACCCGACCACTGGCGCCGTCAGCTACGGTCCGGGCGGCGCGGCGCCAAGCGCGTACGGTTCGTTCTTCTTCGGCGAACTCGATGCGACCTACACGCTCGCCGACATTCAGTACAACGCCGAAGTCGACTATGGCCGCCAGCAGCATGCGGCGTTCAACGGCGGCCTCGCGCAGTGGTACGGGCTGTCGCTGCTCGCGCACCGCAAGTTCAACGCGCCGGTGGTCGGCCGCATGGGCGTGACGCTGCGCTACGACCTGCTCGCGAACTCGAAGAACGGCGGGGGCGGCGGCGGTATCGCGCTGAACGGCAACGGGATGGACCCGAGCAACGGCTTTGGCGTCGATGCGGACTGCCTGGCGCAGTCGAAGGCCGGCGGCGGCCTGGGCTTCGAGTGCAAGGGCGCGGTGCGCCAGGACGTCGCGCTCGACCTGCTGTTCTATCCGACCCAGCAGATCACCGTGAAGGTCGAATACCGGCACGACTGGGCGAACAACAAGGTGTTCCTGCGCAACGACGGGTCGTACGGCAAGTCCAACGACCTGCTCGCGACGCAGTTCATCTATTCGTTCTGATGCGGCACGCGCGGGGCGCCGTGCCGCACGCACGGCGTCCCGTGCCGTTTTCAGGGTGGCTGCGTGCAGGGTGCAGCCTTGTCGAGGGAGTCGGTTTCATGACACAGTCTTTTACCCGCCGCGCCGACGCGCTCGCGCGCGACTCGTACTACGAAGCAACGGCCACGCGGCCGTTGGCCGACGATCCGGTCCTCGAGGATGCGATCGACGTCGACGTCTGCGTGATCGGCGCCGGTTTCGCGGGCCTGTCGACGGCGCTCGACTGCCGCGCGCGCGGGCTGTCCGTCGCCGTGATCGATGCGCAGCGGCCCGGCTGGGGCGCGTCGGGCCGCAACGGCGGCCAGGCGATCACGGGCTTCGCGAAAGACGACGTGATCGAGCAGCAGCTCGGCGCCGATGGCGCGCGCGCCGCGTGGTCGCTGTCGCTCGACGGCGTCGCGCTGATCGCCGAGCGCATCGCGCGCTACGGGATCGACTGCGACTTCACGCGCGGCTACCTGACGGTCGCGACGAAGCCGCGCCGCATCGACGACCTGCGCGCGTGGATGAATGCCGCGACGTCGCGCTGGGGCCATCCGTCGCTCGCGTGGCTCGATACCGGCGAGATCCAGGCACGCATTGCATCGACGCGCTATCTGGCCGGCGTGCACGATCCACTGTCCGGCCATCTGCATCCGCTCAGGTACTGCCTCGGTCTCGCCGATGCCGCGCGCCGCGAGGGCGTCGCGCTGTACGCACACACGCCGGCGCTCGACGTCGTGCGCGGCGCGCGGCCCGTGGTGCGCACACCATCGGGCGAAGTGCGCTGCCGCTTCGTCGTGGCGTGCTGCAACGCGGGGCCCGGCGGCGTGCTGCCGGCCGCAACCGCCGCGCGCATCGCGCCGATCGCGTCGTACATCATCGCGACCGAGCCGCTCGGCCGCACACGCGCCGATGCGCTGATCGCCCGACGCGAAGCCGTGTGCGACAACAACTTCTTCCTCGACTACTTCCGGCTGTCGGCCGACCACCGGATGCTGTTCGGCGGCCGCGCGAATTCGGCCGGCGCGTCGCCCGCGGCGCTCGCCGAAGCGATCCGGCAGCGCATGGTCGGCGTGTTCCCGCAGCTCGCCGACGTGCGCGTCGACCACGCGTGGGGCGGCTTCGTCGACGTCACGCGCAACCGCGCGCCGGATTTCGGCGCGATCGATCCGAACTTCTTCTACGTCCAGGGCTTCAGCGGCCACGGCGTCGCGCTCACCGGCATCGCCGGACGCGCGGTCGCCGGCGCGATCGCGGGCGACACACGCGCGTTCGACCTGTTCGCCCGCCTGCGTCACCGGCGCTTTCCCGGCGGCGATGCATGGCGGCAACCCGCGCTCGAACTCGGGATGCTGTATCACCGCGTGCGCGAGCTGTTCTGAGCCCTTTCACTCCGCTTTCCCGATCATGCAGACATTCGCCAACCAGCCGCACGTCGCGTCGTACTACGCGGCGACCGCCAACGACACGACCCGCCACGCGCCGCTTGCCGGCACGACCGACGCCGACGTGTGCGTGATCGGCGCGGGCCTCACGGGCCTGTCCGCCGCGCTCAACCTCGCCGAGCGCGGCCATTCGGTGACCGTGCTCGAAGCGTCGCGGGTCGGATGGGCGGCGAGCGGCCGCAACGGCGGCCAGTTGATCGGCGGCTTCGCGTGCGACATCGACACGTTCGCGCAGTTCATGCCGGAAGGCGACGTGAAGCGGATCTGGGACATGGGGCTCGAAACGCTGTCGCTCGTGAAGTCGCGCATCGCCCGACACGCCATCGACTGCGCGCTGGTGCCCGGCTACCTGACCGCGGCCAACACCGAGCGCGACGCCGATGCGCTGAAACGCTGGCGCGACGAAGCCGCGAAGCGCTTCGGCTACGACCGCTTCCACTTCGTCGAAGCCGACGAACTCGGCGACTACGTGCAGTCGGCCCGCTATTGCGGCGGCCTGTACGACCCCGACAGCGGCCACCTTCATCCGCTCAATTACACGCTCGGCCTCGCGCGGGCGGCGACCGACGCGGG
>NZ_BCPP01000820.1:0-3315 GCF_016586125.1 Burkholderia sp. E168m23 | reverse complement strand
GATGATGGAGCAACAGTGATGGACGACCGCAACGCCCTCTTTTCCGAGCAGACCTTCGCCCGCGCGGTCGAATTCGTGTGGCGCGAAGCCGAGATGCTCGACCGCCGCGACTATCGCGCGTGGCTCGACCTGTGGGCCCCGGCCGGCCACTACGTGGTGCCGATCGATCCGGACACGACCGATTTCGCGGCGACGCTGAACTACGTGTTCGACGACCAGGACATGCGCGAGAAGCGCGTGCAGCGGATGGTGTCCGGCTATTCGGCGTCGGCCACCGACGCTGCACGCACGGTGCGCACCGTGTCGCGTTTCACGCTGGAGAGCAGCGGCGCCGATACCGTCGAGCTGAAATCGGCGCAGGTCGTGGTCGCGTACAAGCGCGGCGTCGCGACGCTGTTCGCGGCCGACGTCACGCACAAGCTGCACGTCGATGCCGACGGCGAGATACGCATTGCCGAAAAAGTCGTGCGCCTGATCGACTCGACCGAAGCGCTCAGCGCGATCGGCTTCCTGCTGTAAGCCGTGGCCGGTTCACCGTCGCCAACGCAATGGTGAGCCAGCCACCTTCACCTGTGAGCGGCTGCCGGCTCGCGATCGCCAGCGCAAAGGTGAGCCGGTCACCTTCACCTTTCCGGACGACCATGCCCACACTCGAAGTTTTCCTGCCGGCCGGCCACGACGACGCGCGCAAGGCCGAGCTGATCGCCCGGCTCAGCCACGCGACCGTCGACGCGATCGGCGCATCGATCGATTCGGTGCGCGTGCTGCTCACCGAACTGCCCGCGACGCATATCGGCCTCGGCGGCCGCAGCGCCGCGGACGGCGCGCCGCCGTCGCTGCCGGTGATCGTCGCGATCCTGATCGCCGGCCGCACCGATGAACAGAAGCGCGCGCTGATCGCCGCGCTGTCCGACGCGGGCGCGAACGTGCTCGACGCGCCGCTGCAAGCCACGCGCGTAATCATCAAGGACATTCCGAACACGGATTTCGGCATCGGCGGCCAGACCGCGCGGGCGCTGGGGCGCTGACCATGCGCCGCGCGTCGCTGCCCCGCCATGACGCGCCGACGCGGTTGCGCTCAACCGTCGGCGAGCGGCAGCGTCACGCGGCAGTCGAGCCCGCCGCCCGCGGCCGGCGTCGCGGCGATCCGCCCGCCGTGGCGCGTGACGATGCTCTTGCACAGCGACAACCCGATCCCGTTGCCGCCGGCCTTCGACGACGAAAAGCCGTCGAACAGCCGGTCGTGCGCGCCCGCCTCGATCCCCGGGCCATTGTCGAGCGCACGCAACTCCGCATGGCCGGCCACGTTCGCGGTGCCGAGCGTCAGCGTGCGCGGCAGGCGCTCGCAGCCGGCGAATGCCTCGATCGCATTGAACGCGAGATTCAGGATCACCTGCCCGATCAGCACGCGTTCGCAGCGGATCGGCAGCGGCGCGTCGGCCTGCACGATCGCGACCGTCACGCCGGCCTCCTTCGCGCGCAGCTCGATGAAGTACGCGACGTCCGCGAGGATGTCGCGCAGGTCGGCGCGCGCGACGACCGGCTCGCGCTTCACGATGAATTCGCGCACGCTCTTGATGATCAGCGCCGCATGCTCGGCCTGCCGGTCCGCGCTGCGCAGCCCCCAGATCGCGTCGTCGACGGCGCCGTTGCCGTTCAGCCGCCGCACCGCGCCTTCGATGAAATTGCGCACCGCGGCGAGCGGCTGGCTCAACTCGTGCGCGATCACGGTCGCCATCTCGCCCATCGCGTTGTAGCGGCCCGCGTATTCGAGCATCCGCGCCTCCGCACGCCGGGCCTCCTCGATCGCGACTTCGTCGCTCACGTCGCGGAATTGCACGAGCAGCCCGTCGAGATCGCCTTCGATCTCGACCTGCCGGCACAGGATGCGCAGCCAGCATGCCGAGCCGTCGCGCCGCACGATCCGGTAGCGCTGCGGCGCGGACGGGCATGCGGACGGCGCATCGCGCAACTGCGCAATGAGCCGATCGCGATCGGCCGCGGAGCAGTAGTCGAGCACCTCGCCGAGCGGTTCGTCGGGCGCGAGCCCGAGCACGCGGCGGCCCGACTCGCTGATGAACTGCACGCCGCCGCGCGGCGTCACGACCGCGATGCCTTCGTCGAGATCCTGCATGAACTCGCGCAGCCGCGCCTCATAGCGGCGCAACTGCTGGCGGACCGCCTCTTCCGCGCTGATGTCGCGGAACTGCACCATCACGACGTCGCGCCCGCGCAGCGGCACGTAGGTCGCGGTGGCCTCGGACAGCATGTCGACGCCCGTGCGCGATCGATAGCACCATTCGTACACCTGCGGCCCGTCGACGCGCGCACGATCCCAGGCGCTCACCGCGATCTCGCGCTGGTACTTCGGCTCGGGACGCGTCATGTCCGGCGCCTTCAGCGGCAGCAATTCCTCGACGGAAAAGCCGAGCGCGATGCACGCGGCGCGATTCGCCCACACGATCGCCCGGGTGTGCGCGTCATGCAGCAGCACGCACGTGGTCAGCGCGTCGAGCAGCCGGTGGAAATCGTCTTCGTCGGGAAAACTCATGATCGGATTCGGAGGAAGGCGCGCGGCATCGCGCGGCCGGAAACCCAACATAGCACCGGCACGCGCCGATCGCATCTGAAGATTTCTTTAGGCCGGCACGGAGCGTCACCAGTCGCGCGGCCCAACGCACCAATTGCTGCGTGTTTTCGGCGTTTCTAGACTGGTTACATCGTCTTGCCCCCCGCAACCGACACCGGAATCGCCCCCATCCCCAGGAGACTTTCATGCCGCAAGCCGCTCTCGCCATCGAATCCGCGCCGACCTCGCCGCCCGCGGCGCGTCCCGCGGCCGCGCCGTTGTCGCCGCTCGACGCGGTGATCGAAACCGTCGCCGCGCGCCGCGAGGAATTCGACCGGCTGTCGCACGTGCCGCGCGACGTGATCGCGCTGTTCAAGCAGGCCGGCATCTATCGCGCGGGCACGCCGCGCCGCTTCGGCGGCGATGCGCTCGCGCCGACCGCGTTCCTCGACATGATCGAACGGATCGCGACCGCCGACGGCTCGGCCGCGTGGGTCGCGAGCTTCGGCTCCGCGAACGTCTACCTCGCCGCGCTGCCGCTCGACACGCAGGCCGAGCTGTACGCGAGCGGCCCCGACCAGGTGTTCGCGGGCGGCCTGTTCCCGGTGCAGCCCGCGCAGGACGCGCCGGGCGGCTGGCGGGTGAACGGCACGTGGAAATTCGCGAGCGGCTGCAAGGGCGCCGACTGGCTCGGCGTCGGCATCGCCGTGCCGGGCGCGCAGGACGCCGCGCCGAACAAGCCGCGC
>NZ_BCPP01000819.1:0-3316 GCF_016586125.1 Burkholderia sp. E168m23 | reverse complement strand
CCGGTAATCGGCGCGTTCCCGCACGATGCTCTGGACCATCTGCAGCGGGATCAGGATCGCCAGCGCGAGAAACGCGGTGATCATGGACTTGAACAACAGGACTCGATTCATTGCTGGCAGGTACCGGAGTGGAAGGTACGTTCAGCATGAGCGGCCCCGGTGAAGGGCGATTGAAGCCGGCGTGAAGCGAATGTGTGGCGAGCGTGAAGCGCGGTCAGCCGGCCGACGGCAGCGTGAGCGTCGCGCACGCGCCGCCTTCCGCGCGGTTCGCGAGCGCGATCTGGCCGCGATGCAGCATCGCGACTTCGCGGACGAAACACAGCCCGAGGCCCGTGCTGCGATCCTGTCCGTCGGGCCGCGGCAGCGAATAGAAGCGTTCGAACACGCGCGACAGCGCATAGTCGGGCACGCCGGGGCCGTCGTCGTCGACGCGCACGACCGCGACGTGCGCCCGCCCCGCCGGCTGCCGCTCGAGCGCGATCCGGATCGTGCTGCCTTGCGGCGCGAAATCCAGCGCGTTGTCGAGCAGGTTGCCGAGCGCCTGCCGCAGCAGGAACGGATCGCCGTCGACGACCGCCGGATCGGCCGCATCGTTCGCATCGATCCGCAGGCTCACGCCGCGCTGCCGCGCGCGCGGCTCGATATCGTCGACGAGCTGTTCGAGCACCGGCCGCAGCGCGACCGGCTCGTGCACCGACAGGCGCTGCTTCTGCTCGACCTCGGCCAGCGCGAGCAGCTTGCGGATCATCTGTTCGAGGCGGCCGGCCTGGCGGCGGATGTTCTCGGTGAAGCGCCGGCGGTTCGCGACCGGCATGTCTTCCTGCAACAGTTCGGCCGCACCACTGATCGCGGCCAGCGGGCTTTTCATCTCGTGCGTGAGCGTGTGGATGTAGGTTTCGACGTACTGGCGGTCTTCGAGCCGCTGATGCATGCTTTCCACCGCGCGCCCCAGTTCGGCCAGTTCGTTCGCGCCCTGCAGCGGCATCGGTGCGCGCTCGCCGGCCGCAATCGCGCGCGCATAGCGCTGCAGGCGCCGCAACCCGAGCACCAGCCACCACGTGCACGCGGCGCCGATCAGGATCGCGCCGCCCATCAGCAACGCGCCGTACAGCATGATCTTGCGCTGGCTGCGCGCGATGAACGGCGCGACCGTCTGGTTCGGTTTCGCGATCGTCAGCACACCGATGATCTCGTTGCCGCGCCGGATCGGCGCCGCCACGTGCATCACGGTGCTGCCGTCGTCGTTCGGATCGCTGCGCGTGCTGCGCGCGCCGTATTCGCCGCGCAGCGTCCGGTACACGTCGTTCCAGCGCGAATAGTCCTGCCCGAGCGCGCTGCCGGACGAGTCGTAGCGCACGATGCCGTGCGCGTCGGTGATGTAGAGGCGGTAGCCGATCGCGTTCTTCTGGATACCCCACACGTTCGCGCTGACCGGGCGCTCGTGCAGTTTCCCGAGCTGCCGCGCGAATGTGCCGTCGGCAATGCGCCCGTTCGCCATGTCGTCGGCCGCCAGCGTCGCCAGTACCTGCGCGGTATCGACGAGCGTGTCCTCCATCGCTTCGCGCACGCCGGGCTTCACCTCCTGCACGAACACGCGCAGCGTGATCAGCGCGGCCAGGCCGACGATCAGGAAAAAGCCGAAGAAGATGCGCAGGCCGATATGCATGGGCGGTGCCGCTCGTTACGGTTGCAGCGAATAACCCATGCCGCGATGCGTGCGGATCGGGTCGCGCTCGGGATCGATCGCGCGCAGCTTGGCGCGCAGCGTCTTGATGTGCGTGTCGACCGTGCGGTCGGCCGAATCGAGCGCCTCGTGCCACACGAGATCCATCAATTGTTCGCGCGAGTAGATGCGCCCCGGATGCCGGACCAGCAGCACCATCAGCCCGAATTCGTAGCGCGTGAGGTCCAGCGCGTGGCCGAGCCACGACACGCGCGCGCCGTCGGTGTCGAGCGTGAAGCCGGAGGCGACCGGTGCCGGCGCGTCGGCCGAAGCGGGTGCGGGCGCCGGTTCCGGTGCGGCCGTCCGGTGAAAGCGGCGCAGGATCACGCGGACCCGCGCGGCCAGTTCGCGCGGCGAAAACGGCTTGACGACGTAATCGTCGGCGCCGATCTCGAGCCCGACGATCCGGTCGATCTCGTCGTGCCGCGCGGTCAGGAAGATCACCGGAATATCGGTGAACGTGCGCAGCCGCCGGCATACCTCGAAGCCGCTGAGGTCCGGCAGGCCGACATCGAGCACCACGAGATCGACATGCGTGTCGCGCAGGCGGTCGAGCGCCGCCTGCGCGAGCGTGCAGTGGACGGTCTGCATGCCGTCGGTGCCGAGGGCATAGACGATCGTGTCCGCGATCGCCTGTTCGTCTTCGACGATCAGGATGGTGGGCTGAGTCATGGTCTCAGGTTCGGGTCTCGGGTTCCGGCCGTGCAAGCCGGTGCGACATTGTACGCACGGCCGAACCCGGCGAGCCTTCCTCCGGCGTACTACGCGACGCGGCCGCTCACCGGAATCGACGCACCGGTGATCGCCTGCGCGTCGGCCGACAGCAGGAATCCGATCGTCGCCGCGAGTTGTTCGGGGCGGACCCAGCGCGAGAAGTCGGCGTCGGGCATGTCCTTGCGGTTCGGCGGCGTGTCGATGATGCTCGGCAGCAGCGCGTTCACGGTCACGCCGCGATCGAGCAGTTCCGCCGCCAGCGCCTCGGTGAGCCGCGTGACGCCCGCCTTCGCGGCCGCATACGCGCCCATCCCCGCGCCGGCCTTGAACGCCGCGCCCGCGCCGATGTTGACGATGCGGCCGGCCTGGCTCGCCACCAGGTACGGCAGCGCGGCCTTCGACGCGTTCAGCGCCGTCTTCACGTTCAGTTCGTACATGCGGTCCCACGTGGCGGCATCGCCGTCGGCGATCGTCTGCCACACGAATGCGCCGGCGATGTTCAGCAGCGCGTCGACCCGGCCGAATTCGCGGTTGACCGTGTCGAGCGCCTGCACGGCGGCCTGCGGATCGACGAGATCGATGCCGCCGATGCGCAGCGCATCGGCCGGCACGCCGGGCAGCGTCTGCGCCGCCGGCGCCGCGCCGCGGCCGATCAGCGCGACGCGTGCGCCGCGCTCGCCGAGCCACGCGGCCGTCGCGACGCCCAGATGACCGAAGCCGCCGGTGATCGCGACTGCCTTGCCTTTCAGGTCGTGTTCCATCGATGTGTTCTCCTGGATCGAGGGTGATGGGATGAAATGCCGACAGCGTAGCGCCGTTCACGCGTTCGTGCGCACGGGATGAAGGTGCGGCAGCGCGGTTCCTCGGTCGTTTCGCTTC
>NZ_BCPP01000818.1:0-3322 GCF_016586125.1 Burkholderia sp. E168m23 | reverse complement strand
AGGTAGTCGCACGAATCGCCGCCGGCCTCGTAGCCGAGCTGGCAGATGGCGAGGGCATCGGCGGGGCGCCGGTTTTCATACTCGAACGCGGTGGCGATCTGGTTCCATGCGAGCGAGCCGGGCTCGCTCTCGCGCGCGGCTTCGAGCCAGGCGTCGCCGCGCGCGTCGTCCTGGGCGAAGCCGAACGTGCCGGTGCGATGGGCATAGCCGCGCAGGATCATCGCCGACGTGCACGCGCGTGCGTCCGATGCACGTTCGATCGCGCGGGGCAGCCAGCCGCCCTCGGGATCGAGGCCGAGCGCCAGCCGCAAACCCATCGCCATGGCGCGGTTGTCGTCGATCGGCTCGTTGCGTTCGGCTTCCTGCAGCCGCGCGTAGGCCTGTTCGTACTCGCTGCGCTTGAAATGGCTGTACGCGAGCCAGTGCAGCGTCTCCCAGCGGTGGTACGGATGCAGCGCGGCCTGCGCACGCGCGAGCGTCGCGGTCATCGCGCGGCGTGCGTCGTCTTCGTCGTCATCCGCATCGAGCGTGTTGCCGGCGTAGTCGTCGCGCCAGATCTCGTGCAGCAGCCGGTCCTTCTCGACCGCATCGAGGTGCGCGCACGCGTCGGACGCGACGAACGCGCGGATGTGATCGTGCGAGCCGCCCCAGCGCGGCTGCATGTACCAGATGAACGTGCGCATCGGGAAGAACAGCGTCGGGTGGATGTGCAGCGTCGCCTCCATCCAGTACCACTTTTCCTTGCGCAGCTTCTTGCCCTGGACGGCGCCGGGCAGCGCGTCCGGAAATTCCGGCGGGCAGGCGGCCGGCACGTCGGGATTCAGTCCCGAACGCGCGAACATATGCTGCAGTTCGGCGCGCGTGGCTTCGTCCTCGGCGCCGGCGTTCAGGTGCAACTCGGTGACGGGCCAGCGGCGCTCGCGCACGAGCTGCGCGAGCCACTCGGGTTCGCCGAACGACGACACGCTCGTGAAGATCACCATCGGCGCGCTCCACATCGTCGGCGCGAGCACCAGCGCGCGCAGCGCGGCGACGAGCGTCAGCGTCGCGCATGCATGCGCGCCGATCCAGCCGGCTTCGGTCACCGTTTCGGCCCAGCCGCTGCCGCGGTACTCGTAGGCCCAGTGATGCCAGTAGTGCGCTTCGCACAGCCACGCGTGCGCGGAGCGCGGGTTCGCGGCCTGCCACGCGCGCAGGCGCGCGAGGCCTTCGGCGCCGGCGTCGATGCACGGCTGCACGTCGGCCGGCAGCGCGTCGACGTACCGCGCTTCGGCGGTGCGATCGGCGAAGCTGGCGGCGAGCGCGGCATCGAGTTGCGCGTCGAGCGCGGCATGGTCGCCCGCGCGCAGCAGCGCGTCGACGTCGCAAATATGCCAGCGGGATGTCGCGGGCGGAATCAGGTCGGCGGAAGCGGAGGACATGTCGGTATCGGCGGTCATGACGAAACGGGTTGGGGATCGAAGATGCGGTAGCGCTTCCACGGCAGCGCAAGCCAGTTTCCGGACGGATTGCGCAGGTACTCGCGCACTTCCTGCGTGGCGCGCGACGACGCGGGGCCGTCCTGGCCGCTGCCGCGCAGCCATTGCTGGCGCGCCCGCGCATACGCGAGCCCGAAATCTTCCCAGCTGTCGAAGCTGTCCTGCGCGCGCTGCGCATTGAGCAGCAGCACGACCCACGCGTGCTGTTCGGACGCCCAGCCGAGCAGCGCGATGCAGCGCACGAGAAACGCGGTGCGCGCGCAGTCGAACGCGAGTGCGTCGCGCACGCGCCCGAGCGCGGCGAGTTGTTCGTAGAAGCCGTCGTGCGAGCGACCGACGCCGCGAATCCAGCCCGCGAGGATCGACGGCACGCGCTGCACGATTTGCCACTCGGGCAGGTCGGCCGGCAGGTCGAGTTCGCGCCGCAGCTGGCGCGCGAGCTGTTCGCGCTGCGAGTCCGGCAGCGCATAGACGAGGTCGTCGCAATCGCAGCGCAGCCCGTTGCGGATCAGCAGGATGTCGGCCAGCGCGAGCGCCCAGCGGCGGCGGTTCGGCGGCGCCTGCTCGGCCTGCGCATGCGCGAGCCGGACGGCCGTGGTTTGCCGCACAGGCACCGCGCTATCGGCGCCCGCGGCCTGGTCGGCGTCGACTTCGCGCACCAGCCGCGCGGCGACCCGGAACGAGCGCCATACGTACCACACGAGCCAAAGCGCGACCGCGCCAAGCAGCAGTTTCAGCATGACGGGCTCCCGTCCGCCGGCGCGGGCAACGCGAATGTCGCGCACAGCGCGGGATCGATCGCGATGCCTTCGATCTCGAATGCGGCCGTGGCCGGCGGTGCGTCGGGGGCACGCGCGGCGGGCAGCGCATCGGCCGGCAACGCATGGCGCGCGGCCGCCGCGACGGCCGGATCGATCTGCCGCAACTGGCCGAGCGCATAGGGTGCATTGCGCAGCAGCAGCCATTGCAGCACGGCCGGCGGTTGCTCGAAATGCTCGATCAGGTGGAAGTTGGCGCTCATCACGCTCAGCAGATGGTCGGGCGAGCGCACGTCGGTGACGAAGGTCCAGGCGCCGGTGGCCGCGCCCGGTGCATCCGGCTCGAACACGAGGCCCATGCCCTCGCAATCGGGGTGACGCTCGCCGCGCGGCGCGAGCGCGCGCAGGAACTGGCGGACGTCGTCGGCATAGCGGCGCACCGGATGGCGATTCTGCTTGCCCTTGATCTGGTCGATGCGCAGGCCGTCGCCGCTCGCTTGCAGACTGATCGTCACGTGCGGCTGGTTGCCCGCGCCGCGCAGCGTGAACAGGCGCAGTCGGCCGTCCCGCGCGGCTTGCGCGTACTGCTCGCCGTAGCCGCCGCGCAGCCGTCGGCGATCGGCGAACTGGCCGAGGCAGTGCTGCATGTAGTACGACTCGTACGCGAGCTCCTCACGCAGCGCCGCATGATCGCCGACGAATTCGAACACGATCCCGTTCGGCGTACGCAGTACCTCGCGCAACGCGAGGCCGCTACTCGGCACCCAGCCCTTGTCACGGCGTGCCTGCATCCGCTGGTGCTCGCGTTCCCACATGTCGAGCGCCATCGCACAGGTGATGCGCTGCAGTTTCTGCGCGAGCCGCGTGCCGGCGCGCGAGCGCAGGAATTCGACCAGCACGCGTTCGCGGTCGATCAGCAGCATGTGCTCGGGATCGATGAAGTAGAGCGGCGCCGGCTCGGCGGCGGGCGGCAGCGCCGCGTCGGCCGCCGGGCCGGAGGCCGGGGATGCCGCTGAGGTCGCGGAGGTCGCAGATGCCGGTTGCGCGCGGAACCGGCGCACGAGCCATTCGGGTGCCGGCCGGTCG
>NZ_BCPP01000817.1:0-3322 GCF_016586125.1 Burkholderia sp. E168m23 | reverse complement strand
GGCCCGTACGGCACGCGCGGGGCGCCGCCCGCGCCGCCTGACGGCCGTGGCGCGCAGTCGACCACGACGATGCCGGACGCGAATACGCGCTACGACCCGCGTCCGTCGCCGGGCAACACGATGCCGCCCGGTACGAGGGTCGACGTACCGGTCGACGTGCCGCCGCCGGGCCCGAACGGCGCGCAGGGCGACCAGCCGCTGCCGGGCACGCCGCCGCCGATGCAGTACTGATACGACGCGCCGCGGCGCCGCGTCACGGCATGCCGCCCCGCGACGGCTGGAGGAACGCGATGGCGAATCAGCACGAACACCTGGAGGACTGGCTGCGCGATGCCTACGCGATGGAGCGCCAGGCCGAGACGATGATCGACGCGCAGATGAAGCGGGTCGGGCACTACCCGCAGTTGCAGGACCGGTTACGGCAGCATCTCGACGACACGCTCGGTCAGCAGGCGCTCGTCGAGGCGTGCCTGATGCGGCTGGGCACGTCGCCATCGGCGACCAAGGATCTCGCCGCGCGCATTGCCGCATACGGCGAGATCGCGAGCGGCATGCTGGCGGACGACGAAGTGGTGAAGACGGCGCTGGCCGCCTATGCATTCGAGCAGCTGGAGATCGCCGCGTACACCGCGCTCGTCGCGGCGGCGCAGGCGGCCGGCGAAGAAGAGATCCGCGCGTGTTGCGAGCGGATTCTCCAGCAGGAGCGCGGCATGGCCGCGTGGCTGCTGCGCCATCTGCCCGAGCTGACGACGGCGTTTCTCGATCGTTCGGCGGTGGACCGCATCGACGCGAAGCGCTGACGGCGCGGCCCTCGAGCGGCTTCCGGGACGGGGCCGTTTTCCGTGAGCGAAATACGTGCCCCCTAACTTGCCCCCGGCTTGTAAAAAAGCGGCTCTCGCACATGGCGAAACGGGGCGCGAACCCCCGAGAACCGCGTCGCCGCGCGCTTCGCGCGACTGGCACGGAAGCTGCATGACGTCCGGTAGAAGACATACCCGCGAACCCGCGAACCGAACCGTCAGGAGGCTTTCGATGCCCGTCTCGCTTGCGCTGCAGATGCGACAGCATCTCGCACTTACGCCGAGGCTTCAGCAGTCGCTGCGGCTGCTGCAGTTGTCCTCGCTGGAGTTTCAACAGGAATTGCGTCAGGCGCTCGACATGAACCCGTTTCTCGAAGACGGCCAGGGCGACGAGGACACCGCTGCCGGCACGCCCGAGCAGCCGACCGAAGCGGCCGCGCCCGAAGCGGCGCCCGAGCACGACGACATTCGCCCGCCGGACGGCGAGGTGCCGTTTACCGCGGCGCCCGCGCCGCGCGGCACGAGCCGTCAGGGCGACGACACCGACGGCCTGTCGCCCGGCGAATGGATCGCCGCCGAACCGTCGCTGCATCAGCAACTGCACGATGCGCTGCGGCTTTATCCGCTCAACAAGCGCGACCGCGAGGCCGCGCGCCTCGTGATCGATGCGCTGGACGACGACGGCTACCTGCGTCAGGAGCTGCCTGAACTGCTGGTCGCGGCCGATCCCGCGTGGCTGCTGTCGGAGCAGGATCTCTCGGTCGCGCTGCGGCTCGTGCAGATGCTCGACCGGCCGGGTATCGCGGCCCGTTCGTTGTCCGAATGCCTGGTCTTGCAGCTCGATGCGATTCCGGCCGGCACGCCGGCGCTCGCGGAAGCGAAGGCGATCGCGCGCGAGCATCTGGAGCGGCTCGCGCGCCGCGAGACGGCCGAGATCCAGCGGCGCCTCGGCTGCAACCAGCAGACGCTGCACGCGGCCTGCGCGCTGGTGCGCGGGCTCGACCCGCGCCCGGGCAATCACTACGGCAGCACGCGCGGCGACTACGTGGTGCCCGACGTGATCGTGCGTCAGGTGCGCGACGAATGGATCGTCACGATCAATCCGGCCGTGCTGCCGCGCGCCCGCCTGCACGAGCGCTATGCGACGCTGTTCGCGCAGTCGAGCGGCGAGCGCGATTCTCCGCTCGGCCAGCAGTTGCAGGAAGCGCGCTGGCTGATCCGCAACGTGCAGAAGCGTTTCGACACGATCCAGCGCGTCGGCGAATGCATCGTCGCGCGGCAGCGCGATTTCTTCCGCTATGGCGAGATCGCGATGAAGCCGCTGGTGCTGCGCGACATCGCGGAAGAGCTCGACCTGCACGAATCGACGGTTTCGCGCGCGACCGGCAACAAGTACATGGCCACGCCGCACGGCACGTTCGAGTTCAAGCATTTCTTCCCGCGCAAGCTCGAGGCGGCCGGCAAGGGCGTGTGTTCGGCGTCGGCCGCGAAGGTGCTGATCCGCGACATGATCGCGGCCGAGCGGCAGACCGATCCGCTGTCCGACGTCGCACTCGCGGAGAACCTCGCGGGCCGCGGCATCCTTCTTGCGCGCCGCACGGTGACCAAGTATCGCCAGGCGATGAAGATTCCGCCGGCCGACCTGCGGCGCCGCGACGCCGCGTGACGGCCTCACTGTTCCAACCCCGCGCGTGCCGTCTTTCGCGTCGGCTCGCGCGCCAACGAGAGGAGCGCAATCATGCCAGCCAAATCCCAGGCCCAGCAGCGCGCCGCAGGGGCCGCGCTGTCGGCCAAGCGCGGTGACACGAAAATGAAGGACCTCAAGCCGCCGTCGAAATCGATGGCCAAGTCGATGAGCGAGAAAGAGCTCGAGAAAATGGCTTCCACGCCCACGCGCGGCAAACCGAAACACAAGCACGATGCGTGAACGGCGCCGACGTTTAGTGACGACTGCTGTCATCCAGGAGGGTTCCATGCTTCGATACGCCATCATTTTCTTCATCATCGCGATCATTGCCGCCGTGTTCGGCTTCGGCGGCATCGCGGCCGGTGCGGCCGAAATCGCGAAGATCCTGTTCTACATCTTCGTCGTGATCTTCCTGGTCACGTTGCTGCTGGGCGTCGTGCGACGATGACGGTGATGCCCGACCGGTCGCAGCGCGTCGCGGAACTCGAGCACGCGCTCGCGATCAGTTTTCCGTCGCAGTCGACCGTGGTCGTGCATGCGGACGACGCGTCCGGCCGGCTGACGATCAACGTGTCGTGGGTGCGCGTGCCGTCCGACGAGGACGCGCGCCAATGGCGCTGCTCGGTCGACATGCGCTTCGATGCGGACGTGATCGAACGCTACGCGACGCTCGACACGGCCGACCGGCTGCGCGTACGCACCCAGCTGTGCGACCGCGCGCGGCGCGCGGTGGACGAGCACAAGCCGCGCGTCGAGGATGCCGCGATCGAGTGCAACGTGGCACTCGACGTGACGGCCGTCGTGTTCGACGCGGCGCTGCGCGCGCCCTGACGTC
>NZ_BCPP01000816.1:0-3329 GCF_016586125.1 Burkholderia sp. E168m23 | reverse complement strand
GAAAGGCGTGTGCCCGTGCGTCAGCTCGACGGTTTGCGCGCGAGGATCGTGGCGAGCTGCGCGCCGTTCGGGCTGCCGAGGCCCGTGCAGGCGTCCCAGCCGGACGCGGCCGCATAGGTGCCGTTCGAGCCTTTCGTGATGTCGCGCAGCGCGCCCGGATGCTTGTACAGCACCGGATTGATCCAGCCGGCCGACGCGCCGTTCGCCGCATTGATCCGCGCGATCAGCGCCGCCCACAGCGGTGCGACCGCGCTCGTGCCGCCCATCACCGCGGGCGTGCCGGCCACCGACACTTCGTAGCCCGTCTGCGGCGACGCGTCGCCGGCCACGTCGGGCACGCCGCGCTTCGCGAGCGGCGTGGTGCTGCCGTCAGCGCGCGCGACCTTCAGCCCCTGCTGCCACGCCGGCAGATCGAACAGCGCACTGACGCCACCGCCGCCCGCCCCGCCGCCGGATGCCTCGTCGTTCCACGTGACCTCGCTGCGGATGCCCTGCCCGGGCAGCGCGTCGAGCTGCGTGCCGCCGCAGCCGAGCACGTACGAGCTCGACGCGGGAAAGTCGACGTGATCGGCGCCATCCTGCAGCCCGTCGCCCGAGCCGCTGTCGCCCGACGCCGCGCAGACGGTGATGCCCTGCGCGGCAGCCGCCTGCAGCACGCGGTTGAACGCCTGTGCCGACTGCGCCTGCCAGATCGCTTCCGGGCCACCCCAGCTGATCGAGATCACGGACGGTTGGTTCGTCTTGTCGGTCACGGCCGCGTTGACGGCCTGGATGAAGCCCGCATCGCTGTTCGGCGCGAAGTACACCGCGATCTTCGCGGCCGGTGCGATCGCGCCGGCGATTTCGATGTCGAGCGCGACTTCGCCGTCCGGGCCGTTCGGCTCGCCGGTCGGCGCATTGCGGCCGGTGCCGACGTTCACGTCGACGAGCTTGGGCGGCGTCGTGATGCCGAGCCCGCGGAAATACTGCTGGATGTCCGCCGCGCGATAGCCGCCGCCGAGCTCGATGATCGCGATGCATTGCCCGGCGCCGTCGCCGGCCGGAAAGTCGTACAGTGACGCAAGCTGGATCGGCGTGAACGTGACGGCCGCCGCGCCGCGCGCCGGCTTGAACGGCGGACGGAAGCGGAAGTGCGGCCGCGCCTGCGGGCGGCTGTCGAGGCCGAGCACGGCCGTGACCGCGTCGCCGATATCGTCGGGCAACACGATCGGGCCCGAGCGGCCGCGATACTGGCCGATCGACCGATGCTCGAAACGCTCGAGCTTCACGCTGAACGCGGCTTCGAACTGCGCGATCGTGCCGGACAGCACGACGACGCTCTCGACCGGATCGACGCGATCGACCGTGAGCTGATGACGGTGTGCGAAGTCCTCGGTCTTGCGAATGTCGTCGGGATTCGCGGAGAAACGCTGCGCGAATGCGTCGCGCGACACCGGTTTTGCACGGGCGTCGCCGGTGGCGAGCTGGTGAACCAATGCGTCGAGTTGCCCTTCTTCCTGCCGCCGCAACATGATCGTGACGTGGATGCGTTCTGCCGGGTCGCACTGGCCGAGACACTTGGACTCGGCGACGATGCGGGGTTCACGGTCGGCTTGAAGATGCCTTGCCATGTTCAGACCCTCCTTGGTACCGCGTTGCACGGAACAGCCAGGAAATCGGACATAGCCCGCGGAAGACGGTTCCGTTCGGTCAGTCGATTCGCGACGGCGCGTTTGCGACTGCATTTGCGACGCGCGAAGTAACAGGAAGTTTAGAACAGTCAGACGATTTGCGCGCACGCCCTTCCGCGGCAAGGCGCACGCGGGAAGGCCGGCATCGCGCGCGGCCCGTATCGATTCGAGCATGGGCCCGCCCGCGTGGCCGATCGATTCGCGCAGCGGCCATGTCGGCGCAACAGTCAGTCCATCGACAACCGCAGCGCAAAACCGATCAACGCCGCGGAAAAGGTCCAGCGCTGCACCGTCTGCGCGAGCGGATGCGCGCGCATCCACGCCGCGATGCGCGACGCGCCGAACACGCACGCGAGGTCGAAGCACACGCCGGCCGCCACCAGCAGCGCGCCGAGCTCGAACATCTGCCAGACGACCGGCCCGACCTCGGGCCGCACGAACTGCGGCAGCAGCACCGAGCAGAACAGCAGCGCCTTCGGGTTCAGCAGGTTGGTCAGCAGTCCCTTCACGAAGGACTGGCGCAACGCGCCCGCCGGCGCGTCGCCGTCGCCAAGCGCGAACACCGGCGAGCGGAACACCTGGATCGCGACATACGCGAGATAAAGCGCGCCGCCATAGCGGATCACCTCGTAGAGCCACGGCGCGCTGCGGATCAACGCCGCGACGCCGCATGCCGACAGCGTCACGTGCACGGTGCGCGCGAGCGACAGGCCGGCCGCCGCCGCCATCCCCGGCCGCACGCCGCGGCCGATGCTGGTCTGCAGCACGAGCGCCATGTCGGGCCCCGGTACCGCGTAAATGGCCGCCAGCGCGGCGAGATAAATCAACAGCAAATGCGTGGAAATCATGGTCTGCCCCCGTCCTTCATTGACGATATGTTGCCGCTGAAGGTGGAGGGATTACTGGCCATCTTTGGCGCGGAATTGGCGATTCGTAGGGGAATCCGCCACAATCATGAAATCACGACAAGGATTCCGCCAACATGATCGATCTCGACAAAACCGACCGCGCGATCCTCGCTGCGGTGCAGCGCGACGGCCGCCTGCCGATCGCGCGGCTCGCCGAATCCGTTGGCCTGTCCGAAACGCCTTGCGCACGGCGCCTGAAACGCCTCGAAAACGACGGCTACATCGAGCGCTATCGCGCGCAGCTGTCGCGCCAGGCGCTGGGTTTCGGCGTGGTCGCGTTCGTGCTCGTGCGGTTCGCGACGCACGACCGCAAGGTCGCCGACCGGTTCGAACGGGAAGTGCTCGGCATCGAGCGGATTCTGGCGTGCCACAACGTCGCGGGCACGGCCGACTACCTGCTGCAGGTGGTCGCGCGCGATCTCGACGACTACGGCACGTTCCTGCGCGATTCGCTGCGGATGCTGCCGGGGGTGACGTCGATCGAATCGGCGCTGTCGCTGCGCGAGGTGAAGCACGACGCCGGGCTGCCGGTGCCGTGACGCGCGCCGGGCCGGCAAGCCGCCCGGGCGCAACGCTCGTTCACCTTGTCGGCCGCGCTGGCGTCACACCACGTCGGACGACTGATGCGCGCGTTCGAGATCCTCGAGAAACGCTTCGACGACCGGATCGCCGCGCCCGTCGCGCGCCACGACCATGTGGAACGTGACCTCGTAGTGCAGTCGATCCGGATTGAGCGGCGCGAGCAGCCCCT
>NZ_BCPP01000815.1:0-3335 GCF_016586125.1 Burkholderia sp. E168m23 | reverse complement strand
TCGCGAACGCCTACGGGCAGCGCGTGCAGGACGTGGCCAGCTGGAACCACATGGCGCCCACGGACGCCGTGTCGCCGGGCCAGGTACTGCGGGTCGCGCCGCCGCCGGCAGCGACCTCGTACGGGCAGCCGCCCGCGGCAGCCGCCCAGCCGGGTTCGCTCGCATGGCCGGCCACGGGCGTCGTGGCGACACCGTTCTCGGCCGGCAAGACGCGCGGCCTCGTGATCGCCGCATCCGGGCCCGACCATTCGGTGCGGGCCGCGGCAAACGGGCGGGTGGTGTACGCGGGCTCCGGCGTCAAGGCGTACGGTCCGCTCGTGATCCTGAAGCACGACAACGGGCTCATCACGGCCTACGGGCACAACGGCAAGCTGCTCGTCAATGAAGGCGACGCGGTGCGCCAGGGCCAGCCGGTCGCCGAAATGGGCACCGACGCGAGCGGTCGTTCGACGTTCGAGTTCGAAGTCCGCCAGAACGGCAAGGTCGTCGATCCGATGAACTTCCTGCCGCGCAACGGCGGCTGATTGTTGCCAGCGCCACGTGTGCGCCGGGCGGCGCACACGTTCCCGCCCACTTCATTTTTCCACCTTCATCCTTCCTTAAGCGTCGCGCTGCCAGACTGTCTCGCATGATTGCCGAGCCAGCGAATGCCCAGTGCGAGCGCCGCCGCGCCGAGCGCGATCAGCGAACACTGGATCGCGACGGGCAGGTAGCCGTGCGGACGCGGATCGACGAACGGGTAGGGATACCAGTCCTCCACCGCGCCGCGCACCAGCGTATAGCCGAGATAGACGACCGGAAAGCCGAGCCACGCGAACGCACTGCGGCGCGGAATCGGCGAGCGCGGTTCGACGTACAGCCAGTCGCACAGCATCACGAGCGGCACGATCCGGTGCAGTACCCAGTTGTTGAACGCCGGCGTGACGTGGCGCAGCGCATCGAGCCGCGCGAGCAGGAGTTCGTAGACGATCGCGGTGATCAGCACGTACAGCACCGCCGCGCCGCGCATCGATTCGTAGCGGGCCGAGCCGGGGCGCGCGATGCGCCACAGCCCAGCGGCCAGCATCGCGGCCGCGTAGAGGCTGCTCAGTTGCGTGAAGTAGCTGAGGTAGTTGCCGAGATGGAAGGTCGGCAGGCGCCAGTAGTCGGCGACGCTGTGCAGCGTGGTGGACACCGCGAGCAATGCGGCGATCAGCCGGTAGGCTGCAACGAAGAACGCTTTGCTCATGATGCCCGCGCGCCGTCGCACCAAAGCTTCATCGTGCCACAGCCGCTCGGGCGCGCGATGCGGATTTTCCATAGGCGGGCCGCGTGCGGCGCGTGTCGACGATTCGTCGGATATTTGATCGCGCCGTGCAAAACCGGCCGCCCCTGCGGCTACAATCGTCACAGCCTTTCCGGGCGCAGGCCGGTTGCAGCTGGCGCCCCTCCCCGCATACAACACGAGACGAAGCATGAAAAACATCCTCGCGAAACAGACGCGCTACAGCTCGCCCGCGATCTTCTTCCACTGGGCCATCTTCCTGCTGGTTGCGCTGGCCTACCTGGCCATCGAGATCCGCGGACCGAAGGGTAGCGACAGCCGGGCGTTCTGGATGAACGTGCATCTGATGGCCGGGACGTTCGTCCTCGTGCTGTCGGTGCTGCGCGTGCTGTGGCGGGTCGTCAGCCGCGTGCCGGAAGCGATTCCGCAGGCCACGCTGCTGCGCTGGCTGTCGAAGCTCGCGCATGTCGCGCTCTACGTGTTCATCATCGCGCAGCCGCTGCTCGGCATCATGATGGTCAACATGGGCGGCAAGCCGGTGTCGCTCGACTGGCTCGGCGTGTCGTTCACGCTGTTCGGCCCCGACAAGGCGCTGCGGCCGACGATCAAGGAAGCGCACGAGCTGATCGGCAACGCGTTCTATTTCGTGATCGGCCTGCATGCGCTGGCCGCGCTTTACCATCACTTCATCCGGCGCGACGACGTGCTGCGGCGCATGGCGCCCTGATCGTCCGGCTCCGGACGCGCACGGAAGGCGAGGGCGCATGGTTGTGTTGACAACCATGCGCCCTCGCTTCGTTTACCTTCGTCCAAGCTGGCCATCGCGTTGAACATTCTGTAACATCTCGGCTGTTTTTACATTCCGCTTACTCGTCGCCGCACATGCTGCACCGACATCGTCACCTGACTGCCTGGCTTGGCCTGCTCGCGATCTGGATCGCGATCGCGGCGCCGCTGGTGTCGCAGTGGCGTATCGCGCAGGCGGCCGTGCCCGAGGCGATCGTCTGCAGTACCGAGCATGGTGCGCATCGCTCGTCGGATGTGGGCGGCATGCACGATCATGCGCTGCATCTCGACGCGTGCGGCTACTGCGGCTTCTTCGCTCATAGCCCGGCCATCGGCGCGCCTGCCGCCACGTCGGTCGCCTTCATTCCCGTCGTTTTCGTTTCCGCCGTCGCGTCGCCTGCCGTCGCGGCGCGCGGCGACCGCTATCCGCGCGCCTATCCGCGCGCACCGCCCGAGCGCGCCTGACGCGTTTCCCGCCGTTCCTATTTTCCGCCGATATCCGTGCGGTCCGTCGAGGCCGCGTGGAGGGCGTCACTCGGGCTTTCGATCATGACCAATTTCCTGTTGCGTGCGCCGCGGGCGCCACGCAATGCCGGTGCGCGGCCTCTGCCGCGCGTACTGAAACTCACCGTTCCTGCGCTGGCTGTCGGCGCGCTGGCCGCGAGCGCTGCCGCAGCCGAAACCACGCCGGCGGCCGGTGCGCCGTCGGGCGATGCGGCGATGCTGTTGCCGCCCGTCGAAGTCGTCGCGTCGCCGCTGTCGACGCCGCTCGTCGTCGTCACCGATCCGAAGGCGCCGCGCCAGCCGCTGCCCGCCAGCGACGGCGCCGATTACCTGAAGACGATTCCCGGCTTCACGTCGATCCGTAGCGGCGGTACGAACGGCGACCCCGTGCTGCGCGGGATGTTCGGTTCGCGGCTGAACATCCTGGCGAACGGAATGCCGACGCTCGGCGCGTGCCCGAACCGGATGGATGCGCCGACCTCGTACATCGCGCCGGAAAGCTATGACAAGGTCACCGTCGTGAAGGGGCCGCAGACCGTGCTGTACGGTCCGGGTGCGTCGGCCGGCACCGTGCTGTTCGAGCGCGTGACGCCGCGTTTCGAGCGCCCCGGCATGCGCTTCGACGGCAGTCTCGTCGGCGGGTCGTTCGGCCGCAACGACCAGAACATCGACCTGACCGCAGGCACGCCGGACATCTATGGCCGCGTGACCGCGAACCACGCGCATTCGCAGGACTACAAGGACGGCAACGGCAACACCGTGCCGTCGCAGTGGGACAAAT
>NZ_BCPP01000814.1:0-3350 GCF_016586125.1 Burkholderia sp. E168m23 | reverse complement strand
TACGGCGGCGTAAGCAGCGGCACGGCGCGTCGAACACTAACGTTTAATTTGGTAAACAGCACATGCGTATCGCCAGTCAACACTTCGGCAACACCATGCTCGCGACGCTACGCGCGTCGAACAGCAAGGCCGCCGATCTCACGTCCAAGATATCCACGGGTCAGCGAGTGCAGCGCGCATCGGACGACCCGATTGCGGCCGCGCGGCTGCTGCTTATTGAGCGCGACACCTCGGTGCTGGAGCGTTATCAGAAGAACATCGACACGCTGTCGGTGCGCTTGCAAAAGAATGAGGCGCATCTTGACGGCATGCTTGGCACGGTGATGTCCGTGCAAGATTCGTTGCTGTCTGCCGCCGACGGCAGTCGCAGCGCGGCCGATCTGAATGCGCTCGCCGCGCCACTGCGCATGCGGCTCGACAACCTGAAGCAAGCCGCCAATGCCAAGGATGGCGATGGCAACTTTCTTTTCTCCGGTTCGCAAACGAATGTGGCGCCGGTCGCATATGACGCGACCGCGCCTGTCGGCAGCCGCTACTCGTACGCCGGCAACGGTGAACTGCAGCAAGTGGTGATCGGCCACGGCGTCACGCAGCACGCCAACGTCACGGTCGAGCCTCTGGCCGATGTGATGAACAAGCTCGAAGCGGCCATTGCGGCCATGGAGAATCCTGACGTCAATCCGAGCGCACCGGCGGTGCGACGCGTCTTGACGGCGGCGTTGGACTCGGTCAAGCGCAACGGTATCGATGCACTGAGCATGAAGATTACTGATCTAGGCGGTGCCCAGAACACGCTGGATCTGATGAGCGAGAATCATTCAGCGCAGCTTGTCGCCAACGGGCAAGCCGTTAGTCTGGTAGGGGAACTGGACTTTGCCGAGGCGATCGACCAGTTAAACAACTACATCGCAGCCGTGAAAGGTTCGTACGCGATTTATACGCGCATGACGCAGTTGTCGTTGTTCGACGCAATCTGAGGCCGCGTTCATGAAGATGGGATCTACCACACCCGTTCGCGGTCAGTTGGTTTCCCGGCGTGACGATGCACATGTGGCCAGCCGCGCGCAGCGGGGTGCTCGTACGAAGCACGCCGCCGCACTCACCGCGACACCGATTGCCCACCTGCCGGCATCGGGAATTTCCGCCGCGGCGCCGCGCTTCCCGGAAGTGTCGGTCGCCTTTACCGCACGCCACGCACAACTGAACGCCGACGTGACTGTCGCGCAGCGTGCGCTCGCGTTTGTCGAGACGGCCGCTGGGCAGTTGCGCGGCTTGAAGAGGGCAATCGGCATGGTCTTGAGCGGCGCGGAACGCGGAGGCGATGGTGCTGCTGCACTTATCGAGAAATTCGGCTCGCTCTGGCGCGACCGCGCGGTGCTGGCGGGCGGTGTGCTGGATGCGCAGTTGGCGGTGCATCCGGCCGCCGATGCAGTATGTACGTTCCGCATGCGCGCGCTCGATGTCGAGCAATGGCGAAGCGGCGGTGCGGAAACGCTCGTTTTCCACCCGGCCGGGTTGGGCAAGCAGCCGATAGCGGTCAGCTTTGGCGATGCGCCGCTGGACGCAGCCGCCTTTGTGGGCGAGCTGGACCGTGCACTGGCCTGCAGGGGTGTTCGCGCGGCGCTGGCCGTGGACGGCCAGATTGATTTCACCGTGGCGGAATCGCGCTGGCCCACCGTGCGCGATCATCTGATGGTGCAGGGCGGAGGCAGGCGGTTCCCTGGAGGCCGCCCCAGCCGCGCGCAAGTCGACGCGATGCCGGAAGCCGTCGATCCCGCGCGCTGGCAAGTGACCGACCGCGTGTCGCAACGCGCGGCATTGCGCGACGTGGTGCGCGCGCTCGACGGGCTGACGCAAGCGGACCGCACGCTGCGCGCCCACCTCGATACCAAGGGACAAGCCCTGCAAGGCGACAAGAACGGCCCCGCAGTCGCACAGGCGGCGACCGACCTTCAGTCGGTATCGGATGCGCTTGCCGAGTCGGCGGACTTCAAAGTGCTGTCCGTCGTTACGTCGACGTTGTCTGGTCTGAGCCGCAGGAGAGTCGAAGCACTACTTGTGCATTGACGGTGTGGGGTGAGAAAACGCCGCACGGTCCCGATGTGGGCACGCACGTACGTGCGTGAAGTATGCCCCGGGATCGAAGTCGCTCAATGGCGTCGTGTCGATTAGACAACCCATCGCTGCCGCGTTCGACGCCAGGTTTGGAACTGACGAACGAGTTGTTGCGCCTCCCGATCGCGATACCACGCAGCGCTCGCTCGGCAATCCGGTTGCGGATCGCGGCCCCGCACGTCGCTGCGGCTTCCCGACACGATTGGAAGAGCGCGATGACGATTTCGCACTGCTTTACCCGTATCGAGTCAACATCGGGGGCTGAATCTCAACGCGCCTCCCATACGGAAGTCCGGATGTCTCCGGCAGGAGTTGGAACCGAGCGGCGTGGCGCTGATTGAAGACGCACGCCGCGCTGCTCACGTCATCCCCGAATTTCTCTAACGCCGCCGGCTCGAAGCCTGTGCCGAGGCCAACCCGAAACTCATTTGAGACATTTCTGATCGATGTGGCTTGCCACTGTCGGTACCATCAATTTCATTGGACTCCGCCGACAGGGTTCAAAATCTTGGCCACTGGAAACGAAAGGAGAGGGCTTCGGTGAATAACAATCGATGCGAAAACAAGGTAGTCGTTCTGGAGGTCCACCCCGGTGACTATCATCATGTAGAGCGGGCCGCAGAGAGGTTGGGCTACGGAACCCCGGAGTTTGTGATGTTGAGTGCCTCGCTCGTCGCATCCGCCATCGCGAACGGCGACGATGCACTAAGAACGCCGGCGGCATTGCGCGAGAGCACTGATCGTTGGTCTCGATGACGCAAGGCGTCGAGCTGTACTCCAGGCGGTTAACCTCGCTCGACATCCCGGTCATCAAGTGCAATGCGTAGCCGTTAGTCGTTGGTCACGGGGCTCGACCCGGGATGGCCTCAATGATTTCGATTAGCAATCCTACTGTGAAAACGGCGGGCACAAATAAGAGTTGTCTGATTGGGTCGGGCTGACCGGAGGCAGAAAATGTGATTGGCGTGCGCATCCTGTTGCGCTGCCCCTATTAATCATTCGTGGAGTATGTATGCATCAATCAATCGTTCGTGCGTGTCTGCTGGGCGCGGTCGCAGTTGCCGGTACCGCGCACGCGGAGGTCAAGCAGCAGTCCTTTGAGATCAAGCTGAGCGCCGAGGTGCCGGCGGTGGGCGGCTTCGAGATCAAGGAGGAGGGTTGGAACAGCGCCGAGCCGCTGAAGCTCGATTGGAACGAGGCCGAAAAGAAGTTCGATACGAAGAAGAAGAGCGTGT
>NZ_BCPP01000813.1:0-3356 GCF_016586125.1 Burkholderia sp. E168m23 | reverse complement strand
AATCCAGCGACCGTCGACGTAGCAGGTCGACTTGAACAGAACGGGTGTCCGTAATAACTTCGTATAGCATACATTATACGAAGTTATACGAGCATAACTTCGTATAGCATACATTATACGAAGTTATACGATTCCGCTGATCGGCGTGCTCGCGATGATGGTGCTGCTGCCGTTCGCCGGCTGGCTGTCGGACCGCGTCGGTCGCAAAACGATGTGGTGGTTCTCGCTCGTCGGGCTGTTCGTCGCGGCCGTGCCGATGTTCACGCTGATGACGCACGGCCCGCTCGGCGCGTTCATCGGCTTCGCGGTGCTCGGCGTGCTCTACGTGCCGCAGCTCGCCACCATTTCCGCGATGTTCCCGGCGATGTTCCCGACCCACGTCCGCTATGCGGGCATGGCGATCGCGTACAACGTGTCGACGTCGCTGTTCGGCGGCACCGCGCCGATCGTCAACGACTGGCTGATCGGCAAGACCGGCAACGCGCTGGTTCCCGCGTACTACATGATGGCTGCGTGCGCGGTCGGGCTGGTCGCGCTGCTGGCGGTGATCGAGACGCGCGGGTGTTCGCTGCGCGGGGAAGCCGTGCCGGGACAACCGGGTTGACGCATTCGCGAAGGATCGCCTCCGGCTTCCCATAAGCGACAACCTTCATCGCCCGCCTTCCGGAAACGGAGGCGGGCGATGTTCGTTTCGGGAGGGGTCGACGGCCGCCGCGGTTCTGATGCGCTTCGGCCAGAAGCAGTCATTCGCCGTCGACGGAATTGACGGCTGTTGGCTCGCCCGAATCTGGCAGGAATGCGAAGCATTTGGCCACTATTGGTTTTCGCGTCGGCCGTATCTTCAAGCCGCCGGGATCGCGGTTTCGGCTCCGCCAGATGTGCCGGTCCGAGGTTCGCGAGTGCGTGCGCCTGAATCGATGCGGCTTGACCGTTGGGGGCGTCAGCGCCGAATGACTGTCCGACGACCACGGGCGAGAGGCCAATCCAGAGTCTCGGCGCAGACCTTATTCGGTCGAATCGAAATCCTCTTCTCTTGCATTCAGGATGCCGCTCAGCGTGAGCAGACCCGCGTCGAGTTGGTCCATCGTGGGTGCGGCAAGCGCAAGCCTGACGGCGTTCGGCGCATGGCCGGGCGCGGCGGCAAAGGTGGTCGAGGGCGTCAACGCGATGTCTCGTCGGGCTGCCGCTGCGACCAACGCCTGCGAGCGCCAATGGGCCGGCAGCGTCAACCACAGATGAAAGCATTTGCCGTTCGTCTGAATGTCGAAATCCGACAGACGGTCGGCGGCCAGCTTCTGACGGGCCACCGCATCGATGCGTTTCAGTCGGGCGAGTTCGGCAACCGTACCGTCGCTCATCAATCGCTGCGCGGCGGCAAATGCAAATCCCGATGCCGTCCATCCCCCCGAGCGCACCGACGCCATCACGGTTTCACGCAACCGATGCGGCGACACGATGAATCCGAGCGTCAACCCCGGCGCCACCTTCTTCGACAGGCTGTCGATCACGATGCAATTGTCCGGTGAGAGGGCGGCAAGCGGCGGTTGGTCGTCGAGGAAGCCGTACACGTTGTCCTCGATGACAGGAATGCCGAGCTTTTCCACGACGCGCAACAGATCTTCCCGTCGCGCGGCATTCATCGTCATGCCCAACGGATTCTGGATGGCAGGCTGAATGTAGATCGCCGAAAGATTCGCATCCCGGTGCGCCTTGAGTACGGCGTCGGGGCGCACGCCGCCTTCGTCCATCGCGAGCGGGACCAGCGTGATACCGAGGCGAGCCGCGATGCCCTTGATGAACGGGTAGGTCAAGGTTTCGACGCCGCAGCGGCCGCCCGTCGGAACAATGGCGCCAACCGCGGCGGCAATGCTCTGTCGTCCGTTCCCCGTGAAGACCAGCTGCTCGGGAGAAGGCGCCCAACCATTGCCCGCCAGACATGCGGCGGAGACGTTCCTGAGAGCGGGCGTCCCACTGCTGGTTGCCTGACCCAGGGCGCTCGCGAGCTCCGCAACGCTTTCGAGCCCGCTCAGGCTTCTCGCGATGAGTGTCGTCTGGTCGGGAAGTATCGGGTAATTGAACTCCAGATCGATCCGAACATCACGCGGCTCACCCGGCGCCGCTGCGCCGCGCCTTGCGTCGCCCGAAACGAACGTTCCCCGCCCGACCTCGCCGACGACGAGCCCTCGCCGCAACAACTCTGCATAGACCCTGCTGGCCGTCGACACGGCGATCTTTCGCTGGTCCGCGAAATTGCGCTGTGGCGGAAGCCGGTCGCCCGGCCTCAGCGTTCCGTCAGCAATGTCTGCGGCGATCGTGTCGGCCAACTTCAGGTATTCGGACTTTGACATTCAATGCACCGAGTTCAATATATATTGCACCGAGATCAATGTTTTGATTGTACCGAGCTTGACGCCGGTGCATTCTGTCTTCATCGCCCGATTGTATCGGGATTACCCAGCTTCCACGGCCAATATGCATGCGCCTCGTTTCGACGAAATCCACGCAGCGCCGAATTGTCCTCGGAGCATTCATGGAGACGCAATATGCCTTTCACCGCTTCGATGACCGCCCACCCTGTGTCTGCGAGAAGGACGACGGGGCCTTCACGCCTGTTGGGCGTGTGTGACGTCGACCGCGCGAGGTCATCGTGATGATTTCGTCGACCGGAATGGATCTGCAACTGACCCTCATCACGATACTGATCGCCTTCGCGGGTGTGTTCCTGATCTCGTTCATGAAAGGGGCCTTCGGCGGCGGCTTTTCGATCGTCGGCATTCCGTTGCTGTCGTTGGTGATGGATCCGGTGACCGCGGGCGGAATGCTCGCACCGCTGTTCATCGCAATGGATCTGTTCGCACTGCGCTACTGGAAACCTTCGACATGGTCGAAGCCGGACCTGATGCTGCTTTTGCCGGGACTCGTGACGGGCATCGGCGTCGGCTATCTGACGTTCCGGCTCCTCGACCACCGCGCGATCGCGATCGTGATGGCGGCGATCACGCTGATCTTCGTCGGACTGTGGTGGGTCGGAGGCGCAGCATTGACGGTCCGTCCGCGTTCCACGCCGAAGGCGATCACAGCGGGCCTTGCCTCCGGCGTGACCACGATGGTCGCGCATTCGGGCGGCCCGCCTCTTGCCATGTATCTGCTGCCGCTCGGCCTCGGCAAGGAAGTCTATGCGGGGACGACAAGCATGTTCTTTACCGTGGGTAACGCGACCAAGGCAGTGCCATGGCTGCTGCTGGCCAGGCCGACGGGCAATGTCTGGATCGTGATGATGGTCTGCCTGTGTGCCATTCCCGCTGGTGTCGTCGCCGGTTGGCGGCTCCACGCGAAACTGGATCAACGCCAGGTTT
>NZ_BCPP01000812.1:0-3365 GCF_016586125.1 Burkholderia sp. E168m23 | reverse complement strand
CGCATGAACGAAACCACCACCACCGCGGCCGTGCCGCGCTTTTTCGTCGACGCCGCGCTGCGCGCCGACGCCACGCTCGCGTTGCCGGCCGACGTCGCGCGCCACGTGCAGGTGCTGCGCCTGCAGCCCGGCGACGTGCTCGCGCTGTTCGACGGCACGGGCGGCCAGTACCGCGCACGGCTCGTCGAAGTCGACAAGCGAAGCGCGCTCGTGCAGGTCGATACGTTCGAGCCCGCCGAGGCCGAGCCGCCCTATCGCGTGACGCTCGCGCAGGGGATCGCCGGCGGCGACAAGATGGACTGGGTGATCGAGAAAGCCGTCGAGCTCGGCGTCGCGGCGGTCGTGCCGCTGTCGACCGCGCGCGGCGTCGTGAAGCTGTCCGGCGAGCGGGCGGACAAGCGCGTCGCGCACTGGCGCGGCGTCGTGCGCGCGTCGTGCGAGCAGTGCGGACGCAACCGCGTGCCCGACGTCGCGCCGGTCGCCGGCTTCAACGCGTGGCTCGACGCGCTGCCGGCCGCGCCGGCCGACGGCGAGCTGCGGCTACTGCTGTCGCCGCGGGCGAGCAGCCCGTTCGCGTCGCTGCCCGACGCGCCGCCCGCGGCTACCGTCACGCTGCTGATCGGCCCCGAAGGCGGGCTGTCGCCCGACGAGGAACATGCGGCCCGCGCACGCGGGTTCACCGCGCTGTCGCTCGGGCCGCGCGTGCTGCGCACCGAAACCGCCGGCGCGGCCGTGCTCGCGGCGCTGGCGGCGCGCTGGGGCGGGTGGTAAAGCGCGTCGGCGCGCCGCGTTCAACGGCTCGACCCCGCACCTGCTTCGCGCGCCACGCCATGCAGCCGAGCGCGAATCGCAGACACAAAAAAGCCCGCTCGAAGCGGGCTTTTGACCGGTCGTTCGGCGAATCGGCCACGCGGGCCGATGCGCTTACGCGAACGAGTAGAACACCCGGAACGCGACCTTGCGCTCGGCCCAGAATTCGGCCGCCTCGCGGAACACGTCGAGCAGCGTTTCGCGCCCTTCCTTGTCGAATTTCTGCGCGATCGGCAGCCCTTCGAGGACGATCACGAAACCGGGCTGCGCGCCCGCCTTCGCGACGAGGTCGGTGAGGCAGTCGTACAGCGCGTCATAGTTCTTCCCGAAATGCTTCGGAAACAGGAACGAGGTCGCGATCGTTTCCATCACTTCCTGCTTCGACTGGGCGGCGCCGCAATACGCATACAGGAAATGCTGGCCGAGCCGACCGGCTTCGTCGGCGAGATCCTGCACGCGGAACGCGCGGATCGACTGCACGAGATTGGGTCGCACGGTCGTGAAAAGGCTCATAGGCTCCTCGTTCGATGAAAGCCCGGGCTCGGCTTCCTGTTGCTCCGGCGTGCCGCCGGCCTGCGCCGCCGCGTGCAGCTGAATCACACGCTGAAACAGATTGCCGTCGCCGGCCGCGAACAGTTCCGCCGCCGCCGTATCGTGCGCGTAGATGGAGTCGCTCATGCCATTCGTCCCGAAGTCATTCAACAATACGTTTAAAACTGTTGTAGTGGTCGCCCGTGTAATAACAGTTGTCGATCCGGCGCAACGGCCCGCCACAGACGATCCGGCGCGCGCCGCGATTGCGCGCACGCGGCGTCGGCACCGTGTACTCATGGTAGTAGCCGCGCTTCGCCTTCGGCAGGATTCGCTCGCGATTGCCGAATACGACGCCGTCTTTCTCGTACGGATAGGGGCCGCCGGCGCCGATCAGGCCCAGCGTGGTCACGGCCTCGCGCGGAAGACTGGCAGTCGGGATCGTATCGAGCCCGCTGGCAGCCACGTCGGCCGGAACGGCCTCCCGTGCGTAAGCGGCGGAAACCAGACTGCCCGTCGGCGTGCCGACGATACCCATCGCGAACATCGCGAAGACGGACGCGAGCGCGCCGTTGCGGAGCCACTTGCGTGCCATGAACCAGGGTTCCCGCTGTTAAATCAAGTAGTTGACGACCAACAAAGGCGTTAGCGTAGCGTTATTGGCCGCGCGAATCAATGTCCGTTTGGGAATCGAAAGCCTCGTGATGCACCGGATACCGTATTTCTTACCGAAATCACACTACATTTATCTTACATAAGATAAAATGCGTGCGGCACCTCTCGGTTGGCAAGAACTGCCTCCTTGCCTCGCTCGCTGCCTGGAGTGGAGAGATGCTGCTGTTGCTTTGCGGGAAGCGCGTGTGCGCCCTGCCCGGCGGCGTGCCCATTGCGGGCACGCCTCTTTTTGCTTTTGTTTACAATTTTCCCGCGCGCGCCGAGCCGTTCGACCGGCTGGCGCGTTCGTTTTGGCTCAGCGCGCGGCGTTCACGTCGGCCACCAGCAGCGCCGCCATGTTGACGATGCGACGAACGGTCGCCGATTCGGTCAGCACGTGCACCGGCTCCGCGGCGCCCAACAGGATCGGCCCGATCGCGATGTTGTTGCCGGCGGCCGTCTTCAGCAGGTTGTACGCGATGTTGGCGGCGTCGATGTTCGGCAGGATCAGCAGGTTCGCGTCGCCTTCCAGCGTCGATTCCGGCAGGATTTCCTTGCGCAGCGCCGCGTCGAGCGCGACGTCGCCGTGCATTTCGCCGTCGACCTTCAGTTCCGGCGCGGTTTCCTGCAGGATCGCGAGCGTATCGCGCATCTTCTTCGCCGAAGGTGCATTGCTCGTGCCGAAATTCGAGTGCGACAGCAGCGCGACCTTCGGCTCGATGCCGAACCGGCGCACTTCTTCCGCGGCCATGATCGTGATCTCGGCCAGCTCTTCCGGGGTCGGATCGACGTTCACGTGCGTATCCACGAGGAAAATCTGGCGGCCCGGCAGCACGAGGCCGTTCATCGCCGCGTACACGCTGCAGCCCGGACGCTTGCCGATCACCTGGTCGATGAAGTGCAGGTGGCGGTGCGTGGTGCTGATCGTGCCGCAGATCATCCCGTCCGCTTCGCCCTTCTTCACCAGCATCGAGCCGATCAGCGTCGTGCGGCGGCGCATTTCGACGCGCGCGAGCTGCTCGCTGATGCCCTTGCGCGCCATCATCTTGTGGTACGTCTGCCAGAAGTCGCGATAACGCTCGTCGTGCTCGGTGTTGACGACCGTGAAATCGGTGCCCGGCGTGAGGCGCAGGCCGTAGCGCTGGATACGGTGCTCGATCACCGACGGGCGGCCGATCAGGATCGGCTTCGCGAGTTTTTCGTCGACGATGATCTGAACGGCACGCAACACGCGCTCTTCTTCGCCTTCCGCGAACACGACGCGCTTCTTCTCTTCCGGCGCGGCGCGCGCGATCTGGAAGATCGGCTTCATCGTCGTGCCGCTGTGATACACGAATTGCTGCAGGTGGACGCGGTACGCTTCCATGTCC
>NZ_BCPP01000811.1:0-3365 GCF_016586125.1 Burkholderia sp. E168m23 | reverse complement strand
CGGAATCGACGAGCAGGCCGTCCATGTCGAAGAGCGCGGCGGAAAAGGTCATCGGGGGCATCCGTGAAGCGGGGAAAGCAGCGGGCGGCGCGAGGGCCGCCCGAATGAAAAACGGACGCCGAAGGCGTCCGTCCGGAACCGCAGGCCGTTACTTGGCCAGCGCGGCGCGGGCCGCCTTGACGGCCGCACGCACCTGATCGGGCGAGGTGCCGCCCGGATGGTTGCGGCTCGCGACCGACCCTTCGAGCGTCAGGTAGCCGAACACGTCGTCGCCGATCAGGTGCGCGACGTTCGGCAGTTCCTGCTTCATCTCGTCGAGCGTCAGGTCGGCGAGGTCGATGCCGCGGTCGTCGCAGATCTTCACCGCGTGCGCGACGGCTTCGTGCGCGTCGCGGAACGGCAGGCCGCGCTTGACCAGGTAGTCGGCGAGGTCGGTGGCGGTCGAGAAGCCCTGCAGCGCGGCCGCGCGCATCGCGTCCGGCTTCACGGTGATGCCGGCGACCATCTCGGCGAAGATCCGCAGCGTGTCGGCGACGGTGTCGACCGTGTCGAACAGCGGTTCCTTGTCTTCCTGGTTGTCCTTGTTGTACGCGAGCGGCTGGCCCTTCATCAGCGTGAGGAGCGCCATCAGGTGGCCGTTCACGCGGCCGGTCTTGCCGCGCGCGAGCTCGGGCACGTCCGGGTTCTTCTTCTGCGGCATGATCGAGCTGCCGGTGCAGAAGCGGTCGGCGATGTCGATGAAGCCGACGCGCGGGCTCATCCACAGCACGAGTTCTTCGGAGAAGCGCGACACGTGCGTCATCACGAGCGCGGACGCCGCCGTGAATTCGATCGCGAAGTCGCGATCGGACACCGCGTCGAGCGAGTTCGCGCAGATGCCGTCGAAGCCGAGCGTCTTCGCGACCGCGTGACGGTCGATCGGGTAGCTCGTGCCCGCGAGCGCGGCCGCGCCGAGCGGCAGGCGGTTCACGCGGGTGCGGCAGTCGCGCATGCGTTCGGCGTCGCGCGTGAACATCTCGACGTACGCGAGCAGGTGGTGGCCGAACGTGACCGGCTGCGCGACCTGCAGGTGCGTGAAGCCGGGCATGATCGTATCGGCGTTCTGTTCCGCGAGGTCGATCAGCGCGCCGCGCAGGTCGTTCAGCAGGCCGCCGATGCGGTCGATCTCGCCGCGCAGCCACAGGCGGATGTCGGTCGCGACCTGGTCGTTGCGCGAGCGGCCCGTGTGCAGGCGCTTGCCGGCATCGCCGATCAGCGCGGTCAGGCGCGCCTCGATGTTCAGGTGGACGTCTTCCAGGTCGAGCTGCCATTCGAATTCGCCGCGCTCGATCTCGCCCTTGATCTGCGCCATCCCGCGTTCGATCGCGGCGAGGTCGTCGGCGTTGATGATCTTCTGCGCGGCGAGCATGTTCGCGTGCGCGAGCGAGCCGGCGATGTCGACGAGCGCGAGGCGCTTGTCGAAAAACACCGACGACGTGTAGCGCTTGACCAGCTCCGACATCGGTTCCGAGAAGCGGGCCGACCAGGCCTCGCCCTTTTTGTGCAGTTGGGACGTCATGGCGATTCTTCGAAGGGGAGTTGGGCGGCCGTGAGCCGCCGAGGGAATCCCGCGATTCTAACATTCGCGGGCCGGCCGACCGCCGCCGGCGCGGGGGCCGGCGCGCTCAGTCGCGCACCAGCACGACGAGCTTCAGGTCCTCGCGGTGCGTGGGCTTCAGCGTGATCTGCTGGTACACCAGACGGCCATCGGCCGGATGGTCGAATTCGCGCAGGCCGCCTTCGCGCTCGAACACGTCCTGCGACGCCCAGTACTGTGCGAACGCGTCGCTGCCGGTGGTCAGCGCGTCGATCAGCGCGCGCGTCGGCGCGTCGGTCAGGTGGCGGATCGCATCGGCGCGGAATTCGGCCGCGAGCCGCCGCGCGCGGGTGTCCCAGTCGACGATCAGCGTGCGTGCGGCCGGCGACATGAACGTGAAGCGCAGCAGGTTGCGGTCGTGCTCGTCGTCGAGCCAGCCGGAAAAGAGCGCGGCGGCCGGCGCGTTCCACGCGAGCGCGTTCCATTGGCGATCGAGCACGTAGGCTGGCGTCGCGATGGCCGCGACGGTGGCGGCGAGCGTCGGCGGCAGGTCGCCGCCCGCGACGTCGGGCTCGGCCGGGTCGCGCTGCGCGGCCAGCTCGAACAGGTACGCGCGCTCGGCCTTCGACAGCTGTAGCGCGACGGCGATCCGGGCGAGCGCGTCGGCGGAGGCCGACACGGGCCGGCCCTGTTCGATCCACGTGTACCAGGTCGGGCTCACGCCGCACAGTTGCGCGACTTCCTCGCGCCGCAGCCCCGGCGTGCGGCGGCGCGGGCCGGGCGGCAGGCCGACCGCCTGCGGCGACAGCCGCTCGCGGTGGGCGCGGATGAATTCGCCGAGCGCGCGGGCGGGCGTGGCGTCGAGCGGCGGGACGGGGGCGGAGGACGGCTGGTTCATGCGGAAACGGCGAAGTGGAAGCGAAAACGCGGCAACGATCGAACGATCAGACAGGTGGATCGAATACCAGAATAACTACTTAACTTGTACTGGTACAAGCGCAGGCCTATTGTAGCGGCTCGCGCGCTGGCAGGGCAGCGGGCGTCCCACACAATGCGATGCACGGGGCCGGATCGCGCGCTGAAGCGCCGGGATCGGCCGACTGCATCAAGGAAAGGAGCGAACGATGAAACACCACGACCAGGTCGCCGACGCATTCGGCACGACGGCCGCCGCCTATCTGACGAGCACGGTTCATGCGACGGGCGCCGACCTGCAGACGCTCGCCGACGCGGTGAGCGCGACGCCCGACGCCGCGGTGCTCGACCTCGGTTGCGGCGCCGGCCACGCGAGCTTCGCGGTCGCTCCGCACGTGCGCGACGTGGTCGCGTACGATCTCGCCGCGCCGATGCTCGCGACCGTCGAAGCGGCCGCGCGCGAACGCGGGCTCGCGAACGTCCGCACGCAGCAGGGGCCGGCCGAGCGGCTGCCGTTCGACACCGCGACGTTCGACTGGGTCGTGAGCCGGATGAGCGCGCACCACTGGCACGACATGCGCGCGGCGCTCGCCGAGGTGCGCCGCGTGCTGAAGCCGGGCGGCCGTGTGCTGATGATCGACATCGCCGGCAACGACCATCCGCTGCTCGATACGTACCTGCAGGCCGCGGAAGTGCTGCGCGACGCGTCGCACGTGCGCGACTACCGCGCGGACGAATGGCTCGCGATGTTCCGCGCAGCCGGTTTCGACGCGCAGGTGCACAGCCGCGTGGCGGCTCGCCGATCGTATTTCGATACGGTGGGTCGAGCGGTATTCGCACGCCGGCCGACGAGCGTCGCCGGCACGTCCGCGCG
>NZ_BCPP01000810.1:0-3370 GCF_016586125.1 Burkholderia sp. E168m23 | reverse complement strand
ATCACGAGGCGCTGATCCATCCGGCGATCGAGGCGCTGCCGTGGGCGAAGCGCGTGCTCGTGCTCGGCGGCGGCGACGGCCTCGCGGTGCGCGAACTGCTCAAACACCGCAACCTCGAGCAGATCACGCTCGTCGATCTCGATCCGGCAATGACGAAGCTGTTCTCGACGTCGGCACCGCTCGTCAAGCTGAACCAGGGCGCGCTGAAGGACCCACGCGTGCACGTGATCAACGACGACGCGGTGCGCTGGCTCGAATCGAATGCCGACGTGTACGACGCGATCGTCGTCGATTTCCCCGATCCGACCAACTTCGGGCTCGGCCGCCTGTACTCAGTGCCGGTGTTCCGGCTGCTGGCGCGCCACCTGTCGGAGAACGGTTACACGGTGATCCAGTCGACATCGCCGTATTTCGCGCCGCACGCGTACTGGACCATCATCGCGACGCTGCACGAAGCCGGGCTCAACACGTGGCCGTACCACTGCTACGTGCCGTCGTTCGGCGACTGGGGCTTCGTGATCGCCGGCAAGCGCCGCGACTTCACGGTGCCGACGCATTACTCGGTGCCGACGCGCTGGCTCGATGCGCAAACGGCCGCCGAGATGTTCCACTTCCCGGCCGACATGCCGGCGCTGTCGATGTCGCCGAACGAACTCAACGACCAGCCGCTCGTGCGCCGCTTCGACGACGACTGGAAGCACGTGCTGCGCTGATGGATCGCCGCACGTTCCTCGTCGCGTCGGCAGCCGCGTCGCTCGCCGCATGCGGCCGCACCGGCTGGATCGAGACGACGCCGCAGGTCGGCTACCCCGGCATGCGCGAAGGCCATGCGCTGCGCGACCATGCCGCGCTGCCCGCGCCGTCCGGCACGATCGAGACGGATGTCGCGATCCTCGGCGCCGGCGCGGCCGGGCTGTCGTGCGCATGGCAGCTCGCGCGCGCGGGCCATACGCGCTTCACGGTGCTCGCCGGCCCCGAATTCGGCGGCAACGCGGCCGGCGGACGCTTCGGCGACCTCGGCTATCCGAAGGGCGCGCACTATCTGCCGCTGCCGTCGCTCGAATCCGCCCATCTGCGCGACATGCTCGCCGATCTCGGCGTGATCGAATCCGCACCGTTCTCGGTACGCCCCGTGTACGACGAGCGTGCACTCGTCCACGCACCGGACGAACGCCTGTTCATCGGCGGGCAGTGGCAGGACGGCATCGTGCCGACCACCGGCCTCGACGCCGACGCGCTCGCGCAGCAGGCGCGCTTCTTCGCGTACACGGACGGGCTGCGCACCGCGCGCGGCGCCGACGGCCGCAAGGTGTTCTGCATCCCGATCGCGGAATCGTCGCGCGACCCGCGCTGGCGCGCACTCGATCGGCGCTCGTTCCGCCAGTGGCTGCTCGACGAAGGCTATACCGCGAAAGCGCTGCACTGGTATCTGAACTACTGCTGCCGCGACGATTACGGCGCCGGTTACGAGCATGTCTCCGCCTGGGCCGGCCTGCACTACTTCTCGTCGCGCGGCGGCCATGCGGGCGATGCGAGTGACGGCGCGGTGCTGACCTGGCCCGACGGGCTGCACACGATGGTGACGAAGCTGAGCGATTCGATCACCGCGCGCACCGGCTCGAACGCGTGGTCGCGCGATGGCTTCGCGGTGCGCGCGACCGAACGCGCGGGCGGCGTCGACGTACTGTGCGCACGCGTCGGCCATGACGGTACGCTGTCGACGTTCATGCTGAAGGCGCGACGGGTCGTATGTGCGATGCCGCTGTTCGTCGCGGCGCGCGTGTTTCCGCAGCTTGCCGCGTACGGTTTCGAACCCGCGCGCGACTTGCCGCCGCGCGCGCCGTGGCTCGTATCCAACTTCCTGCTCGACGGCATGCCGGCCGAGGAAGCGGGCGTGCCGCTCGCGTGGGACAACGTCGTCTACGACGGCGCGGGGCTCGGCTACGTCGTGTCGACGCATCAGTTGATCCGGATGTCGCCGCCGACGCGCTCGGTGTTTTCCGCCTATCAGGCATTGAGCACGCAAACGCCGGACGATACGCGCCGCTGGCTCGCGCAGGCGAAGCCCGACGCATTGCGCGAGCAGGCGGCGCTCGACCTGCAGGCCGTGTACGGACGCGAGCTGTGGAAGCATGCGACCGCGCTCGAGATCACCGTGCGCGGCCATGCGATGGCCACGCCCGACGTCGGCTTCCTGAGCCGGCCGGGGCTGCTCGCACTGCGCGATGCCGATGGCCCCGTCGTATTCGCGCATGCCGACCTGTCCGGGTTGTCGCTGTTCGAGGAAGCGTCGTACTGGGGCATGCTGGCGGCGCATCGCGTGCTCGCCTGACAGCCGTCGCGCGTCATTGCGGCGTCGCCGCCACCCGCTATAATCGCGCGACATTCCGACTGCATTGAGCAGGCCGACGGTGGCGCGCCGTTCGACGCGCCGTACGCCCTTCTCGACAACAACAATGACGAACCGAACCCTCCGACGCCTTCCGCTCGTGCGCGCCGCCGCGCGCGTGCTCGCGTGCGCCCCGCTGCTCTGCGCGCCGCTGGCGCTGCACGCGGCCGACATCGCCACCACGACCGTTACCGAGCCCGCGTCCGGACGCTACATCGTCGTCGATACCGGCCATACACCCGCGCATCCGGGCTCCACCGGTGCGAGCGGCCGCGTCGAATACCTGTACAACCTCGACCTGTCCGGCGCGGTCGCCGACAAACTCGCCGCGCACAGCGACCGCGTGCTGCGCACATCGGCGGACGGCCGTGAGATCAAGCTCGATCAGCGCTCGACGCAGGCGCCCGACGCGAACCTGTTCGTGTCGATCCATCACGACTCGATGCAGCAGCAGTTCATCGACGCGGGCCGGCAACGCGAATTCCGCGGCTTCTCGGTGTTCGTGTCGGAGCGCAATCCGCACTATGCGGAGAGCCTGCGTTGCGCGAAGGCGATCGCCGAGCGGCTGGTCGCGGCCGGCGAACGGCCGTCGCTGTATCACGCGCAGCCGATCCGCGGCGAGAATCGCCCGCTGATCGACCCGCAACTCGGCATCCACCGCTTCGACGATCTCGTCGTGCTGCGCACCGCGCCGATTCCGGCCGTGCTGGTCGAAGCCGGCGTGATCGTCAATCCGGATGAAGAAGCGCGGCTCGCGCGGCGCGAGACGATCCAGCGCCTGTCCGCCGCGATCGCAAGCGGCATCGACGCGTGTACGACGCCCCAATAAACGACGGCATTTCCCGTCGGATTCAACGGTTTTCACCCAGCCAGGAGCCTCACCATGAAGAAAAAGAATCTGCTCGCATCCTGCGCGTTGCTCGCGCTCGCCGTTCCGTTCGCCGCGCATGCGGCCGGTTGCGCAAAGCCGCGCAGCGCGTT
>NZ_BCPP01000809.1:0-3379 GCF_016586125.1 Burkholderia sp. E168m23 | reverse complement strand
GGGCGCGCGCTCGTCGAAAAGACGCTGCAGCGCGAGGGCAAGACGTCGGTCAACCTGGACAACCTCGCCGCGAAGCTCGGCTTCAAGTCGCCCGAGGAGTTGTTCTCGGTCGTCGGCAAGGACGAGTTCAGCCTGCGCAACGTCGAGCACGCGCTGTCCGATGCGCCGCCGCCGGAACCGGCGCCCGAGGCGCCGGCCGATTTCGAGAAGCGCAGCAGCGGCGCGAGCGTCGCGCACGGCGCGTCGACCGGCGTGCTGGTGGTGGGCGTCGACGCGCTGCTGACGCAGTTGGCGCGCTGCTGCCGTCCGGCGCCGCCTGATCCGATCAGCGGTTTCGTCACGCGCGGCAAGGGAATGTCGATTCATCGCAGCGACTGCCCGACGTTTCGCCGGATGGTCGAGCGCGCGCCGGAGCGCGTGCTGCAGACGACCTGGTCGGCCGACGTGCTGGGCGGGCGCGGCGCGTCCGTGTATCCGGTCGACCTGATGATCGAGGCGAGCGACCGGCAAGGGTTGCTGCGCGATATCTCCGAAGTGTTCGCACGCGAAAAGATCAATGTCGTGGGCGTGAAGACGCAGAGTCGCCGCAATGCGGCATTCATGCAGTTCACGGTCGAGGTATCGAATTCGGCGCAGGTGCAGCGCGCGTGCACGCTGCTCGGCGAGGTGCAGGGCGTCGTGCGGGCAGGGCGGAAATCGTGATGGGGTTGGAACGGCATCGTTTTGCTGCGACCGCATAAAACACTTGCCAAGTCGGTAGCCGCTCCATATAATCTTAGCTTCTCTAGGCTCGTAGCTCAGTTGGTTAGAGCACCACCTTGACATGGTGGGGGTCGTTGGTTCGAATCCAATCGAGCCTACCAACGAATTGAGAATGCCCGGCCTCCGGGTGTTCAGTGCAGTACACAACTCAACGCGAACAAGGCGAATACGGTTATGACACCGCGAACGTTGACCGAAACCACTTCGGAGCGACGCTAGTCGAGGAACGTTTTCGCCCTTTCAGTTTGAGTGAAGTATCGAATGCGGCCCCTCGAAAGCGGGGCCGCATTTTTTTTGTCGCGAATTTTTTGACGCGTGAGTTCGATCTCGCGTACCTGGTCTGCCGCCCACTGTCGGCATCACGGAGATTGCTATGGTTTCGATACGCTTGCCTGACGGCTCAGTTCGACAATACGAGCATCCGGTGACAGTTGCCGAGGTTGCGGCCTCGATCGGTCCCGGCCTTGCGAAGGCTGCGCTTGGTGGCAAGCTCGATGGCGAGCTCGTTGATACGTCGACGGTGATCGACCGCGACGCGTCGCTCGCGATCGTCACGGACAAGGATGCCGACGGCCTCGACATCATCCGCCACTCGACCGCCCACTTGCTCGCGTATGCGGTGAAGGAGCTGTATCCGGACGCGCAGGTGACGATCGGCCCGGTGATCGACAACGGTTTCTATTACGACTTCTCGTACAACCGCCCGTTTACGCCGGAAGATCTGGAAAAGATCGAAAAGCGCATGCAGGAACTCGCGAAGAAGGACGAGCCGGTCACGCGCCGTGTCGTGTCGCGTGACGAAGCGGCCGGTTACTTCCGCAGCATCGGCGAGAAGTACAAGGCGGAGATCATCGAATCGATTCCGCAAAGCGACGAAATCAAGCTGTACTCGCACGGCGGCTTCACCGATCTGTGCCGCGGCCCGCACGTGCCGTCCACCGGCAAGCTGAAGGTCTTCAAGCTGATGAAGGTCGCGGGTGCGTACTGGCGCGGCGATTCGAAGAACGAGCAGCTGCAGCGTATCTACGGCACGGCCTGGACGAAGAAGGAAGACCAGGATCAGTATCTGCACATGCTCGAGGAAGCGGAAAAGCGCGACCACCGCAAGCTGGGCAAGCAGCTCGACCTGTTCCACATGCAGGAAGAGTCGCCGGGCATGGTGTTCTGGCATCCGAAGGGCTGGGCGCTGTGGCAGCAGGTCGAGCAGTACATGCGCCGCCGCGTCAACGAAGCCGGTTATCTCGAGATCAAGACGCCGATGATCATGGACCGCTCGCTGTGGGAAGCGTCGGGCCACTGGCAGAACTATCGCGAGAACATGTTCACGACAGAGTCGGAGAAGCGCGACTACGCGATCAAGCCGATGAACTGCCCGGGCCACGTCCAGGTGTTCAAGCACGGCCTGCGCTCGTATCGCGACCTGCCGCTGCGTTACGCGGAATTCGGCTCGTGCCACCGCAACGAGGCATCGGGCGCGCTGCACGGCCTGATGCGCGTGCGCGGCTTCGTACAGGACGATGCGCACATCTTCTGTACGGAAGACCAGTTCATCTCGGAATCGATCGCGTTCAACACGCTGGCCATGAGCGTGTACAAGGACTTCGGTTTCGATCACATCGACATCAAGCTGTCGCTGCGTCCCGACCAGCGTGCGGGTACGGACGAGACGTGGGATCGTGCCGAGCAGGGTTTGCGCGATGCACTGACGGCCTGCGGCCTTACGTGGGAAGAGTTGCCGGGTGAGGGCGCGTTCTACGGTCCGAAGATCGAGTACCACATCAAGGATGCGCTCGGCCGCTCGTGGCAGTGCGGCACGCTGCAGCTCGACATGGTGTTGCCGGAGCGCCTGGGTGCGGAGTACGTCGCGGAAGACAACAGCCGCCGCCGGCCGGTGATGCTGCACCGCGCGATCGTCGGTTCGATGGAGCGATTCCTCGGCATTTTGATCGAGCACCATGCTGGTGCAATGCCGGTTTGGCTCGCGCCGTACCAGGCAATTGTGCTCAATATCGCCGAAAGTCAGGCCGAATATGCGCAGTCTCTGACCCAAACGTTGCAAAAACAAGGGGTTAGAGTGGCGGCCGATTTGCGCAACGAGAAGATTAGCTATAAAATACGCGAGCACACGCTGGAAAAGGTGCCTTATCTCCTCGTCGTGGGCGATAAGGAGCGTGATGCGCAAACGGTAGCCGTGCGTGCCCGTGGCGGCGTCGATCTTGGCGTAATGCCGGTCGAAGCCTTCGTTGAGCGTCTGCAGGAAGACCTGCGCTCGTTCAAGTAACCGCCCTGGCAGCGCGGCTCGTTTTTTTAATTTTTAGAGGAAACGTAACATCGCTACTGATAAGTCGTCGCACCGCATCAACGGTGAAATCACTGCGCCGGAAGTGCGCCTGGTCGGGATCGAGAACGAACCGCTCGGTATCGTAAAACTCGCTGACGCTTTCCGTAAATCGGAAGAACTGGATGTTGACCTGGTGGAGATCGCGCCGCAAGCGGTGCCGCCGGTTTGCCGTCTGATGGATTACGGCAAGTTCAAGTACCAGGAGTCGAAGAAGCAGCACGAAGCGAAGCTGAAGCAGAAGGTCATCCAGGTCAAGGAAGTCAAGTTCCGTCCGGG
>NZ_BCPP01000808.1:0-3382 GCF_016586125.1 Burkholderia sp. E168m23 | reverse complement strand
GCCGATCGTGCGCGCAATCTTGACGATCTCCTTCGGATCGTCCGGCAACGCGCCTTCCGAGCCCGGCACGCACGGCACGCCGGTCTTGATCATCGTCTGCTTCGCGGTGACCTTGTCACCCATCATGCGGATCGTTTCCGGGCGCGGGCCGATGAACGTGAAGCCCGATTGCTCGACGCGCTCCGCGAAATCGGCGTTCTCGGACAGGAAGCCGTAGCCGGGGTGGATCGCCTCGGCATCGGTGACTTCCGCGGCGCTGATCAGCGCCGGCATGTTCAGGTAGCTCAGGTTCGACGGGGCCGGGCCGATACAGACGGCCTCGTCCGCGAGGCGCACGTACTTGGCTTCCTTGTCGGCTTCCGAGTAGACGACCACCGTCTTGACGCCGAGTTCGCGGCACGCGCGCTGGATGCGCAGCGCGATTTCACCGCGGTTGGCAATGAGGATTTTTTCAAACATAGCGAGTATTCGTCTCTTCGAGGGGCGCGCGAACGGCGCCTGGCGAGCATCTCGGCGGCGCGCGGCCGGCAGGGCCGCGCGGCGGGCTTAGCCGATCACGAAAAGCGGCTGGCCGTATTCGACGGCCTGGCCGTTCTCGACGAGGATTTCCTTGATCACGCCGGCCTTGTCCGACTCGATCTCGTTGAGCAGCTTCATCGCTTCGATGATGCAGATCGTCTGGCCTTCCTTGACCGTGTCGCCGGCCTGCACGAACGGATCGGCGCCCGGCGACGGCGCGCGGTAGAACGTGCCGACCATCGGCGACGTCACCACGTGGCCCTGCGGAGCGGCCGGCGCGGCTGCGGCGCCGGCGGCCGGTGCCGCGGCACCGTCGGTCGGCAGCGCGGCCGACGGCGCCGGCGCGCTGACTTGCGGGGCATACCCAGCCGTCGGCTGCACGTAGACCGGCGGCGCGTTCTTGACGATGCGCACCTTGCCTTCGCCTTCCGTCACTTCCAGCTCGGAGATGCCGGATTCGGAAACGAGGTCGATCAGAGTTTTCAGCTTACGAAGATCCATCGGGAATTCCCCTTTCAATACGTGAAAGCGCCGGTTAGGGGCCGGCGCTGAATCTAGATCGCGAAATCAGCCGCGCGACGCGCCTTGCAGCTTGTCCAGCGCGTACTCGAGCGCGTACAGATAACCTTTCCAGCCGAGCCCGCAGATCACGCCTTCGGCCTGGTCGGAAAAGTAGGAGTGGTGCCTGAACGCTTCGCGGCGATGCACGTTCGACAGGTGAACCTCGACGAACGGGATGCCAACGCCGGCGATCGCGTCCCGGATCGCAACGCTCGTATGCGTATACGCTGCCGGATTGATCAGGATGAAATCGGTCTGTTCCTCCCGCGCGGCCTGGATGCGGTCGACCAGCGCGCCTTCATGGTTGCTCTGGAACGACGACAGGTCGGCGCCGGCTTCCCGGGCGCGCGCGGCAAGCGCCTGATCGATCTGCGCGAGCGTGACGCGGCCGTACACCTCCGGTTCCCGGGTGCCGAGAAGGTTCAGGTTGGGGCCGTGCAGCACCAGCAATCGTGTCATGGTCGCTTCTATTTCTGCGGAATTGCGCGAACTTTAGCGCTATTTAGAGAAATTTGTCTAGTTTTGCCGAACGGCCAGGCGCGGCGGACCTGCAAGAATTACCGGCGCAGGCGCAAAGTATCGGCGAATTCACGCGAAATTGCGGCGATCGACCTGCAAATCGCCGCCAACGCGCGGACTGCCGTTCGGACAGATTACAGCGCGTCGAGCGTCTTTTTCAGCTCGGCCGGTTGGATTTGTCCTAATTTTGTCTCGCGAATCTTGCCGGTTTCGTCGATGACGACGGTAAACGGCAGCGCGCCGGCGGTATTTCCGAAGTTACGGGCCAGATCGGCGCCTGCATAGCCGCTGATGAAGACCGGATAGTCGACCCTCACCTTCTGCAGGAAGTTCTTCACGTTCTGCTCGGAATCGACGCCGATCCCGACGAAACGGATGCCTTTCTGCTTGTACTGGTGCGACAGCGCGACGAGCTCGGGCATCTCCTCGACGCACGGGCCGCACCACGACGCCCAGAAGTTGACGACGACTTTCTGGCCCTTGAAGGCGGCCAGCGTGGCCGGCTTGCCGTCGACGCCGGTGAGCGATGACGCCCACAGCTGGTCGACCGGGTTGCCGTGGGCGGTCGGCGCCGCGACGGCGACGCCGTCGTCGGCCGTGCCGCGGAACCAGTGGCCGGCGGCAATCCCGCCGGCGACGGCGGCGGCCGCGACCACTGCGAGCGCCAACATGCGTTTCATCATCAGAATTTGCTCCGAGAAACCCCGCCATTGATGGCGGGAAGGAAAGGAGTGGGGTTGACAGGCAGCTTCTTCCACGGGTTAGGATCACCTTCGCCACACTTTCGACCGGCGAGAAGCTGCCCAATGACCCGTTCGGTCGACGAGCGGCGGAAAAGCTGGCGAAGGCGCAGCGTGCGCACAAGCACAAGCGGCATAGCGCGAAGTTGCACGCCAAGATGGCAAATGCCCGTGTCGATTTCCAGCATAAGCTCGCGCTCGATCTGGTGCGGCGTTTCGATTACATCGCGGTTGGCAACGTATCTGCCGTCAAACTCGCCAGAACCAGGATGGCGAAGAGCGTCTACGACGCATCCTGGTCGTCCTTCCGAAACAAGCTCCGCTACAAAGCGATCGCGCACGGGGCCCTGTTCGAGGAAGTCGACGAAAGCGGTTCGACCCAGTTCTGCTCGGCGTGCGGGTCGAAAGACAGCACGACGCGGCCGAAAGGTATCGCGGGACTGAGAATAAGGGAGTGGGTCTGCAGTGACTGTGGTGTCGAGCATGATCGAGATACCAACGCTGCGCTGAACATTCTCCGATGCGGACGTGCATCGCCAGGTGTGGGAATCCTCTGCCTTTTGGGCGGAGGAGGACGTCAACGTTGAATCATTCCGGTTCGGAAGGGGCCTGGTCTGCCTCGACGAGCGCGCGCAGCGCGGCGGCGTCCGCGCGGGCGATGCGGCCGCGCGCGTCGGCCTTTACCGCGCCGCGCAGGTCGTCGCTCGCATACAGCGCGAGATGGATGCCGATCGCGTCCACGTCGCGCCGCGGGCGCCACAGGAAACTGAGTGTCTCGACGTCGCCGCGGCCCGCGAAATGCCGCGTCTCGGATACGTCGTACTGGACGTTCTGGTTCAGCAGGTAGATCGCGACGTCCTTCGGGTTGTCGGTGAATGCCTGCAAATGGATATCCGAATGCGCGTTCGCGGTGCCGTTCAGCACGGCGCCCGTCACATAAGGATGGAACTCGGCGAGCCGGCGCATCCAGTCGAGCGCGATCTCGCGCAGGCGGCGCAGTTCGTCCGGCTGCGTGTCGCTCTGGAACAGCGACAGATACTCGC
>NZ_BCPP01000807.1:0-3381 GCF_016586125.1 Burkholderia sp. E168m23 | reverse complement strand
CGATGCGCGATGCAGTTTCATCGCCGCCGGCAGCCGACGAAACAGCGCCTTTTCCCACGGGCGATACGCGCGGTCGGGGCGCGGCATCACATAGGCCGGCGAGCGCTGGAATACGGTCAGGCGCCGCACGTCGCCGGCGATCGCCGGAACGAACTGGATCGCCGATGCACCGGTGCCGACCACGGCCACCCGTTTGCCGGCGAGTGCGTAATCGCGATCCCAGTGCGCGGAGTGGAACGCACGGCCGCGAAACGTGTCGATGCCCGGCAGGTTCGGCATGGCGGGGCGGCTCAACTGGCCGGTGCCGCTGACGAGCAGCGCGGCGCTCAGCGTCGTGCCGTCGCGCAGCGTGACGTGCCACAGCGCATCGGCTTCGTCGTAGCGCGCGTGTTCGACTTCGGCGCCGAAGCGCAGATGGCGGGCGAGACCGTACTTGCGCGCGCAGTGTTGCAGGTACGCATGAATCTCGGGCTGCGGCGCGAACACGCGCGACCACGCGGGATTGGGTTCGAACGAGAACGAGTACAAGTGCGAAGGCACGTCGCACGCGGCGCCCGGATAACGGTTGTCGCGCCACACGCCGCCGACGTCGTGCGAGCGTTCGACGATCACGAAATCGCGAATGCCGGCGCGTTGCAGCGCAATTGCCATGCCGATGCCGGCGAAGCCGGCGCCGATGATGATCGCCGCAAGCGGCGTGGTGGAGCCGGCGGAACGGGAGGGATCAGGCGACAGCATGGCGGGTTTCCTCGGGCTGGTCGCCGGCGTGTGCGGCGCGGGTTGCAAGGGTAGGGTCACGATCCGTCGTCCTCCTGACGGTTGCGTCGGCATGCGGCTGCGCCGGCACGCGGCATATGCCGCGCATCAGGTCGACGGCCTTCTCGGCGATCATGATCGTCGGCGCGTTGGTGTTGCCGCCGATGAGCGTCGGCATCACCGATGCATCGACGATGCGCAGCCCTTGCAGGCCATGCACGCGCAGTTGCGGATCGACGACGGCGAGCGCGTCGCGCCCCATCCGGCAGGTGCCGACCGGGTGATAGACGGTGTCGGCGCGCCGCCGCAGCACGTCGCGAATCTCGTCGTCGGTCGTCACGTTCGCGGTGAACAGGTCGCGCGTGGTCCAGCTGGCGAGCGCCGGCGCATCCATCAGGCGACGTGTGAGGCGGAAGCCCGCGACCATGTCGTCGAGATCGCGCGGATCGTCGAAGAACGCGGGATCGATGCGGGGCGCCGCGAGCGGGTCGGCGCCGTTCAGCGTGACCGAGCCGCGGCTGCGCGGCCGCAACAGGCACACGTGGCACGACAGCCCGTGACCGGCATGCAGCTTGCGCGCATGGTCGTCGACGAGCGCGACGACGAAATGTAGCTGGATGTCCGGTGCCGCCAGATCGGCACGCGTTTTCAGGAAACCGCCGCCTTCCGCGAAGTTCGACGTCAGCATCCCGCGCCGTTCGCGGCGAAAGCGGGCGAATTCGCGCAGCATGCGCAGCCCGCCGCGGACGGACACGCCCATCGTGTCGACGCTGCGCGTGCGGTAGCCGAAGATGAAATCCGGATGATCCTGCAGGTTGCTGCCGACGCCCGGCAGATCGGCCTGTACGGCGATGCCGAACTGCTGGAGTTCGCGGCCCGGGCCGACGCCCGACAGCATCAGCAACTGCGGCGTCTGCAGCGCGCCGGCCGCGAGCACGACTTCGCGCCGCGCGCGCAGCGTGCGGATTTCACCGTGCTGCCGCACCTCGACGCCGGTCGCGCGCGTGCCGTCGAACAGGATGCGCAGCACCTGCGCGTGCGTCTCGACCGTCAGGTTGTCGCGGCGGCCGACGTGCGGCAGCAGGTACGCGCGCGCCGCGCTCCATCGTTCGCCGTGCTTCTGCGTGACCTGGTAGATCCCGATGCCTTCCTGTTGCGCGCCGTTGAAATCGTCGGTGAGCGGCAGGCCGGCCTGTTGCGCGGCTTCCAGATAGCGCGCATGAAACGGGTTGCCGGTGCGCAGGTCGCTGACCCACAGCGGGCCGTCGCGGCCGTGCCAGGCATCGTCGAAGCGCTCGTTGTGCTCGCTCAGGCGGAAGTACGGCAGCACGTCGTCGTACGCCCAGCCTTCGTTGCCGAGCGCGGCCCAGCCGTCGTAGTCGACGCGATGACCGCGGATATAGACCATCGCGTTGATCGCCGACGAACCGCCAAGCGCCCTGCCGCGCGGCTGATAGCCGATGCGCCCGCCGAGCCCCGGCTGCGGCACCGTGTCGAACGCCCAGTTGTTCAGGCGGGTCGGCATCATCGCGACCGCGCCGGTCGGCACGTTGACGACCGCGCTGTCGCCGCGGCCGCCGGCCTCGAGCACGCAGACGGTCACGGCCGGGTCCTCGGTCAGCCGGCCCGCGACGACGCAACCGCCCGACCCGCCACCGACCACGATGTAGTCGAAAGTCTTGCTCATGGAATCGTCTCCTTGCTTCGGTGATCGGTGGGTCATGCGACGCGTGTCGGCATGCGGGCGCGGGCGGCGCGCCGACGGGCGAAGTGGGTGAAGTGGGCGGCGGGATCGGTCGGGCGACTCGGTCGCATGGTGTCTCCTCCTGGGGTGATGGCGTCGTTCGGACGACGACTGGATGACGCCGATGGTGCGGGCCGCATGGGAAAACACCAATGCTGGTTGGGGACAATTGTTTTAGTATTTGGGCCAAATCGGCGCTTCGAGGGTTTCTCCGCATGAGCTTCTGGGATTTCACCCGGAGTCCGGCCAGCGCCCGGTTGCTGGTCGATTTCGGCGACGAACGCGGTGTGCCGCATGCCACGCTGCTGGCCGGCACGGGCCTCGCGAGCGCGCAGCTCGACGACCCGAAAGTCGAGGTGACGGCCGCGCAGGAACTGCGGCTGACCGGCAACCTGCTGCGTGCGCTCGGCCGGGCACAGGGCCTCGGGTTCGAGGTCGGCCGGCGTTACCACTTCTCCGCGTACGGCGTGTGGGGCTACGGGCTGATCGCGAGCGCGACCGGGCGCGATGCGCTCGCGCTCGCGATGCGTTTTTTGCCGCTCACGTATGCGTACACCGTCATCACGTACCGCGAGGCGGCTGACACTGGCGTGCTCAGCTTCGGCGCGCCGGAACTCGACGCCGACCTGAGCCGGTTCCTCGTCGAGCGCGACATGACGGCCGCGGCCGTGCTGCTGCACGAAATCGCCAGCGGCGATTTCGCGTTGTCGCGCTTCACGCTGCAGGCCGCGCGTTCGCCGGCGCTCGCGGCGCCGCGCATCGCCGGCATCGAGCCGACGTTCTCGGCGCGGGCGAACAGCCTCGCGTTCGACCGTGCGTTCCTCGACCGGCCGTTGCCGCATGCGAATCCGCTGACGGTGTCGATGTGCGAGCAGATGTGC
>NZ_BCPP01000806.1:0-3382 GCF_016586125.1 Burkholderia sp. E168m23 | reverse complement strand
ATGCTGACGCCGCCACCGTAATCGAGCAGGTTCAACGACAGGTTGCCCCAGCGCGCATGGTGCATGCAGCTGTGCAGCGCACGCGATTCGCCGGTCGGCGTGAGCCGGTGCGGCTTGAACACATCGGCCACGCGTGCGCGCACCTCGTCGACGTCGTTCGACTGCAGCAGCAGCGTGTCGTGATTGAAACAGGCGGCATCGGCCAGCCAGCCGGTTTCGAAAAATTGCGCCATCGAAGTTCTCCCGTCGTGCTCGATCGCACTCGCGCCGTGCATGCATTCCCGCTATCGGGGAATCCGCCGCACGATCCGGACAGCGCCTGGAGTATCCGGACAGTCCGTCCTACGAAACACGCAAGTCCCGCGCAAGCCACGCAAGAAGCGGACCGTTCGCGCATCGTAGAAAACTGTGCGGGCCTTCCGCATCCGCACATACCCGCACTCGGCCCCGGCCCGCCGGCCTGCGGCAGCCGCTGCCGCAGGTTTCCGGAATTCGCGGATACCGGCCGAAGAAAGCGGATAGAAACGCCCATTTCGGCCGCCAATACTGGGCCGTCACCGAAACCAACCGCATGGAGGGACCCATGAACGGACGTCACATCGAGATTCCAGCGCCGGACGGCGGCGCGTTCCGCGCGTACCTGAGCACGCCGGCCGGCGGCACCGGGCCGGGCATCGTGCTCTGTCACGAGATCTTCGGCGCGAACGCGACGATGCGCGACGTGGCCGACTATTACGCCGAGGAAGGCTATACGGTGCTCGTGCCGGACCTGTTCTGGCGCCAGGCCCCGGGCATCGAGCTCGGTGATACGGCGGCCGATTTCGCGCGCGCGATGGCCCTTTATCGCGAATACGACGAAAACAAGGGCGTCGAGGACATCGGCGCCGCGCTGGCCGAGTTGCGCGAGCGGCCGGAATGCACGGGCGAGGCCGGCGTGCTCGGCTACTGCCTCGGCGGCAAGCTCGCGTATCTCGCCGCGTGCCGGCTGCCGGGCGTGGCCGCGGCGGTCAGTTACTACGGCGTGGGCATCGAGCATGCGCTGGACGAAGCCGCGCACCTGCACGGGCGGCTCGTGCTGCAGATCGCGGAGCTGGACCGCTTCTGCCCGCCCGACGCGCAGCAGCGCATCGCGGCTGCGCTGGCGGGCCGCGGCGGCGTCGAAGTCTACGTCTACCCCGGCGTCGATCATGCATTCGCCCGCGCCGGCGGCGATCATTTCGACAAGGCCGCCGCGGTCATGGCCCACCAGCGCGCGATCGCCGCGTTCCGCGCCGCGCTCGGCCCGCGCTACGACCTGTCCGCGCTGTGGGAAACGCACCTGAAGCACGAGTTCGACACGCGCAACGTCGACGCGACGATGGCCACGATGGTCGCCGAGCCGTACGTCAACCATATTCCGACACTGACGGGCGGCGTCGGCCACGACGAACTGAAGCGCTTCTACACGCATCACTTCGTGCATGCGAACCCGCCCGACACGACGATCACGCCGATCTCGCGCACGATCGCCGCGAGCCAGATCGTCGACGAGCTGCTGTTCCGCTTCACGCACACCACCGAGATCGACTGGATGCTGCCGGGCGTCGCGCCGACCGGCAAGCGTGTCGAGATTCCGCTCGTCGCGATCGTCAAGTTTCGCGGCGACAAGCTCTATCACGAACACATCTACTGGGACCAGGCGAGCGTGCTCGTGCAGATCGGCCTGCTCGATCCGGCCGGCCTGCCGGTCGCGGGCGTCGACACGGCCCGCAAGCTGCTCGACGAAACCGTCCCGTCGAACGGCCTGATGCGCCGCTGGCACGACAGCACGCCATCGACGGATGCGCACTGACGCGGCCCTTCCCTCACCCCACGATTCCCGGAGACACACCATGAATGCCCTTGCTGGCAAAGTCGCGCTCGTCACCGGCGGCGCCACGCTGATCGGCGCCGCGGTCGCGCAGGACCTGAGCCGCGCCGGTGCGTGCGTCGCGATCCTCGATCTCGATGCGGACAACGGCGCACGCGTGGCCGCGTCGCTCGGCGAACGGGCGCTGTTCATCGCGCTCGACATCACCGACGATCGTGCGATCGAGCGCGCGATCGCGACGATCGTCGAGCGGTTCGGCGCGATCGACGTGCTCGTCAATCTCGCGTGCAGCTATGTCGACGACGGCATCCATGCGACCCGGAACGACTGGCTCGCCGCGATGGACGTCAACGTCGTGTCGGCCGCGATGCTCGCGAAGGCCGTGCATCCGCACATGGCCCGGCGCGGCGGCGGCGCGATCGTGAACTTCAGCTCGATCTCCGCACAGTGCGCGCAAACCGGCCGCTGGCTGTATCCGACCTCGAAGGCCGCGATCCGCCAGCTCACGCGCAGCATGGCGATGGATCTCGCGCCCGATCGCATCCGCGTCAACTCGGTATCGCCGGGCTGGACCTGGTCGCGCGTGATGGACGAGATGACGCACGGCGACCGCGCGAAGACCGATCGCGTCGCCGCGCCGTTCCACCTGCTCGGACGCGTCGGCGATCCGTCGGAAGTCGCGCAGGTCGTCACGTTCCTGTGCAGCGACGCGGCGAGCTTCGTGACCGGCGCCGACTACGCGGTGGACGGCGGCTATGCCGCGATGGGCCCCGAACAGGCGGTGCCGGCCATTCCGCGGCTCGCGGAGTGACCGTGCCGCGTCGCCGCTTCCTCCAATCATGACGGCCGCTACGCAACCAACCAAGGACCTTCCCATGAGACGCATCGCTATCGTCGGCGCCGGCCAGTCCGGCCTGCAACTCGCCTTCGCCCTGCTCGACCAGGGCTACCACGTCACGCTCGCGACCAATCGTGACGCGGAGCAGATCCGCACGGGCAAGGTCATGTCGAGCCAGTGCATGTTCCACACGTCGTTGCAGATCGAGCGCGATCTCGGCCTGAATACGTGGGAGGAAGCGTGCCCGGCCGTCGAAGGCATCGGCATCGCGGTGCCGCACCCGGACGGCCACGGCCGCAAGGCGATCGACTGGTCGTCGCGCCTCACCCGCTACGCGCAGTCGGTCGACCAGCGCGTGAAGATGGCCGACTGGCTCGACGGCGTGCGCCGCCGCGGCGCGGACGTGCGCATCGCGGACATCGGCGTGCCCGAACTCGAGGCACTCGCGCGCAGCCACGACCTCGTGCTGCTCGCGGCCGGCAAGGGCGACATCGTCGGCCTGCTCGGCCGCGACGATGCGCGCAGCCCGTTCGACCGCCCGCAGCGCGCACTGGCTCTCACCTACGTGAAAGGGATGACGCCGAGCGAGCCGTATTCGCGCGTACGCTTCAACCTGCTGCCGGGCATCGGCGAGTATTTCGTGTTTCCCGCGCTGACCACCACGGGCCCATGCGAAATCATGGTGTTCGAAGGCA
>NZ_BCPP01000805.1:0-3393 GCF_016586125.1 Burkholderia sp. E168m23 | reverse complement strand
CGATACGACAGATCGTCTTGAGCAAGCCGTTGACGAACGGATGATGGCGGCGCAATTGCGACTCGGGCTCGCGCGGATGCGAACGCGCCCGCTCGCCGAGCCGCAATGCGGCCGCGAGCGGAAACGTGAGGCCGAAATAATAGGCACCGTGCTCGACGTCGAGCCCCGCACGCCGGACCACGTCCTCGAGGCCGCCGAGCGTATACCTGCGCTTGTGCTCGAGGAAATCGTCGTGGCCGCTCCACAGGAACTGGAACGCGGGAACCGTGATCAGGAACCGGCTACCCGAGGGCGCGCCCGTCACGTACTGGGTCAGCAGTCCGACGTCGTCGTCGACATGTTCGAGCACGTCCATCAGCAACACGAGATCGGCATCGAAGCGATCGACGGCGCGCCGAAAGTGGATCGGCTTGCCGGCCGCCTCGCCGTCGCTGTCGTCGGCGTAGCTCGTATCGACGCACCATGCTTCCGTCGCCTGCGTGCGCTCGAGCAGATGCTTCGAGAAAAAACCGGAGCCCGCGCCGACGTCGAGTATCCGGTTCGCGCCCGATGCGCCGAGGAACCGGCGAATCGCGCTCGCCTTCGACGCGTAGTACCAGTGATCGCCCACCCCCGCACCGAGTACGTCGACTTCCTTCAGGTCCATGGTGCTTCCCCGTGATGGCTGCCGTGTTGTGATGTCGAATCCGCCACTGATGCCGATCTTACCTCGCCGCTGCCGCCGATCGTATCCGTCGATGCCCGGGGCCGCGGCGCTTCGGCATCCGGTGAAACCCGCGCCGGCCAAGGGCGGCCGCGGATTTTCAGGGGCGCTTCGAAACACGTCGAGCGACGGCCCGGACAAACCAAACGACCGTTTGATTCAGCGGCTCGTCGACCGCGAATCCATTGTCCGGCAGTCCGCCGGCACATCGCGTCCAGGCGCCCGTTGTTTGGTAACGCCGCTCTAGCACGCTATGACACACTGCACGGCATCGACGCTCGCGCCGTGCAGTGGCGCGCGCCGCCGTCGATCAAGACAAGACAAGACATGGAGACAGACGATGCGGAATACGGTCCGGCGCGGCCATCGCTCGCCTTTGGCAATTTTCGACTGGTTTTCCGGCCTGCGACGCACGGTCGCCCCAAGATCGCAAACGACATCCCGCATGTTCGGCTGCGGCGCGCTGGCGCTCGCCCTGCTCTGCGCCGGCTGCGCCGAATCGGCCGCGCAGCGCGACAGCAACACGTCCATCGCATCGACGAAGATCGAGCGCACCAAGGCCGAGCGGCTCGCGCGCGAGCAGCAGATCGCGCGCACCGTGCCGTCGCTCGCATCGATCAGCCTCACGCAGCCGCGGCCATTCACGCTGCGCGACTCGGGCCAGAACGGCGCGATGACGTTCCTGCGCGACGTCGATTTCCGCATCGTCAACAACCTCGGCTTCTTCATTCATCAGCTGTCGGCCACGCTCGTGCCGACGCAGGCCGGCGCACCGATCGTCTTCGACGATCCGACGAGCTTCGAGATCGACGTGCACGAAGGCACGGTCACGCTCGACAACGCGAAGCTGACCGCCCTCTTCAACACCTACATCTTCGGCTATCGCAACGCGCCGCTGCGCAAGCTCGCGGTATGGGCTGGCGACGGCGTGATCCATCTGCAAGGCGAGATGCAGCGCGACGGCTGGGTACCGTTCTCGCTGACCGGCACGCTCGCGATCCGCGACGGCAGCCAGCTCGTGTTCCGCCCGACCGGCGTGCGCGTGTCGGGCCTCAACGCACAGCCGGTGATGCGCGCGGCCAACGTGAAAATGGCCGACCTGCTGAAGGTGCAGACCCCCGATCGCGCAACTCGCCGGCGACGATCTTGTGATGGCGGTCGACAAGCTGATGCCGCCGCCGCGCCTGAAACTGACGATCACCGCCGTGCGCGTGACGCCGGCGGGCCTCGACCTGAAGCTCGACGACGGCTCGCGTGCCGGCTTCGCGATGCCCGCGAACGCACCGCAGCAAGCGATGTATATCCGCGGTGGCGACGTGAAGTTCATGCGCTCGATGCCGATGAACGCGGACATCCTGATCGGCCCGCTCGACGCGTCGAAGCGCGACCAGACGTTCGTGTTCGACCTGTATCACTATCGCGACCAGGTGTCGGCCGGCTACTTCAACTTCGACGAAAGCGGCGCGATGGCGATCCGGATGCCTTCGTATGCAGGCCCGGCCAGCGGCGCACTGCTCGGCAACGCGGCCGCGCGCCTGAACGACAGCTTCCTCGCCGCGCAGCAGAATGCGCTGCGCGACGTGCGCCAGCACTGGGAAGCGTACGCGCTCGCCGCAGATGCCGCGCGACCCGGCATGCAGAAGGTCGCGATGCGGCGCACGTCGACGACGCCGTTCAACGAGCGGCACGTGTCGAACCGCAACCCGACGATCCATCTGCGCAACGTCGACTTCAACCTGTCCGGCGATATCGGCTTTCACGTCGAGGATCTCGACGTGGAACTCGTGTCGAAGCGCCCGGGCGAACCCGTCGATCTCGACGATCCGAACCAGTACGACATCCGCATTCTCGGCGGCACGGTCGTCGAGTCGTGGAAGGCGATGTCGGCGCTCTTCAACAACTACCTGCTCGACTATTCGCCGCGTTCGCTGAACGACCTGCAATTGAGCGCGGACGGCCAGAACCTGCGCGTCCAGGGCGGCATCAAGCTGTGGAATCACGTACCGGGCGTCTGGTTGCCGACCGACATGAAGGGCTCGCTGACGGTGCTCGATGATCGGCACCTCGCCTTCAAGCCGTCTCAGGTGTCGGTGCTCGGCATCCCGCAGGCGACGCTGCTGCGCTCGCTCGGTATCGAGCTCGCGTCGCTGACGCCATTGCAGCGGCGCGGTGCGGAACTGCGCGGCGACACGCTCGTGCTCGACCAGTACACCGTGTTTCCGCCGCCCGTGCTGAACGGCAAGCTAGCCCAGGCGACGGTCGAACCCGACGGATTGCGGCTCACGTTCCGGCGCGCGGCGGGCACGCCCGCGCCGAAGCGGCCGCAGATCGATGCACCGAGCTACATGTGGATGGAAGGCGGCGACATGAAGATGTTCAACGTGCTCGAACTGAACGTGCGCGCGCTGATCCGGAATTCGGCCGAGGCCGGCCCGATGCGGTTCGACCTGTACGGCTATCGCAGCCAGGTCGCGCAGGGCTCGGTGCGGATGCTGCCGGACGGCACGCTGGTCGTCGACATGGGGCGCAAGAATCCGCTCGCGTCACGCTGATTCCGTCGCGCTGACCTCGTGCGCGACCCGCATGAAAAAAGCCCGGTGGCAGGTCGCCAACCGGGCTTTTCGATGCATCCCGCGCGCCGTGCGCTTGTATGTTCAGTACTGACCAGTACGGTAAAGTCTGGTGGTAGC
>NZ_BCPP01000804.1:0-3400 GCF_016586125.1 Burkholderia sp. E168m23 | reverse complement strand
GCTGAAGCACGGCCCATTCGCCATCGAGCGCGCTGATGCGCCCGGCGAGACCGTTGTTCTCGCCGACGAAGTTCGCGACGAAGGCGTTCTGCGCGTTTTCGTACAGCTCGGTCGGCGTCGCGGCCTGCTGGATGCGTCCGTCGGAGAACACGGCGACGCGATTCGACATGGTCAGCGCTTCGTTCTGATCGTGCGTAACATAGACGATCGTGAGCGACAGATCGCGATGCAGCCGCATGATTTCGTACTGCATCGTTTCGCGGAGCCGTTTGTCGAGCGCGCCGAGCGGTTCGTCCATCAGTACCACGCGAGGCTCGAATACCAGTGCGCGGGCCAGCGCGACGCGCTGCTGCTGGCCGCCCGACAATTGCGCGGGACGTCGCGACGCGAGATGCGACAACTCCACCATGTCGAGCGCACGCTGAACGCGCTGCTTGCGCTCCTCGCGAGCAGTCTTGCGCACCGATAGCGGAAACGCGACGTTCTCGGCGATCGTCAGGTGCGGGAACAGCGCGTAGTTCTGGAACACCATGCCGATGTCGCGCTGGTGCGGCGGCTTGTCGTCGAGGCGATGACCGTCGAGCAGGATGGTGCCGTCGGTCGGGGTCTCGAAACCGGCGAGCATCATCAGCGTGGTGGTCTTGCCGGAGCCGGACGGTCCCAGCAGCGAGACGAATTCACCCCGGGCGATGTCGAGATCGAGACCGTCGACAACCGCATGCCGGCCGTCGTAGGACTTGCTGACGCCGACGAACGAAATGTAGGGTTGACTGGTCATCGTGAGCTTCAATGAGGTGACGTGGGTGGCGAGTCGTTTGCGTGCGGCTTCAGACGGCGACGTGCGACGCCAGATAGCGCGCGAAGTCGTAGTTCGGCCGCTCCAGATGACTCAGGTGACCGGGCTTCGCAAGCGGGGCATGCACGCCGCGGAACACGGCCTCGACGCCGCGCCGGTCTTCGAGATTGACTTCGTCGAGCAGCTTCTTCAGCGTCGCCATGTATTCGGCCGCCTTCGGGTCGTCGATGAATTCCGGCGACAGGCCGCCGCCGAAGCGGATATGCACGCGATCCACGCCCAGCGGCTGAAGCACGAGATACCAGAAATAGCCCGGCGTCAGCGTGACGAGATGGGTCGGGTAGATCGCGAGGAGCGCTGTCGTCTTGCGCCATTGGCCTTGCAGGCGCGTATTGTCCGGATGCGCATTGCCGATCGGCAGCGAGGCCTCTTTCGTGATCCAGTGATAGTTGAATGCAGGAAGTCCGGGTGGGCATTCCATCTCGTCGAGCCTCGAATGCGGGCCCACCGTCGCGCGATGCAGCATCGGCAGGTGATAGCTCTCCATGAAATTTTCCGCGAGGATCTTCCAGTTGGTGTCCCACACGTGTTCTTCGTGGAAGGTCTCGACATACGACGCCATGTCGTAATTGACGATCAATTCGTCGAGCTCCTTCAATCGGGCGGCGACAGGTGACGCCTCCTCATTGAGCGTGACGTAGACCCAGCCCTGCCAGATCTCGCAGCGAACCTGCGGAAGCTTGTAGCTGTCCTTACAGAAACCGTCCTGCCTGTCCATCATCGGGGCACCGCGCAGATCGCCGTCCAGCGAGTAATTCCACGCGTGATATGGACAGACGATCCGGCGCACATTGCCCCGGCCTTCGAGCAGGGTGGACATGCGGTGCAGGCATACGTTCGACATTGCACGCAGTGTGCCGTCGTCGCGGCGGATCACGATAATCGGCTGGCCTGCGATCTCCGCTGTCAGGTAGTCGCCCGGATTCGGCAGTGCGCTCGCGCGGCCCATGCACAGCCATTCGTTGCGAAAGAGGGTTTGCTGTTCCCGCTCGAGGAATTCGGGTGATGTGTAGACTCCCGGCGGCATCGCACGAGCGTCGCCGAAGTCGCGTTCACAATTGGTTTTCAGGTCGCGGACGATCACGTCGATAGACGGCGCTGCCGTAGGGATGGAACGCATCGTGCCTCCTGGAAACGTTGAAACCGATCACATTGGAGACCAATTTAACAAGTCCAATAAAGAGTCGAAATATTCTTTTCGGATGCAACAAGAAGTTTTTCCCTATGCAGTCGGCGTTGCCTGGACGTGCACCTGAGGGATGTAGGTTTCGCAGAATTGCGCGAAGCGCGTGACGAGCTGGCGGGGTTTCATGCTGCGCGACATCGCGATGCCGAGGGTGATCGCCGCGACGTCGTCGCGAAACGGACGGACCGCGAAAGTCGCACCATCGACGGTGCGGGTCGAACGAAGCGGGAAGTTCAGGATGCTGTAGCCGAGGCCGTTGGCCACCATGCCGCGCACGACTTCCGGCTGCGACGAACGGAACGTCGGCGACGGGCGGCGGCCAAGCGGGTCGAACAATCCGGCAAAGTACTCGCGACTGTGCGGCAGGTCGAGCAGAACATACGGTTCGTTGAGCAAATCGGCGAGGGCGACTTTCTTGCTGCGCGCGAGCTTGTGTTCGAGCGGCAGAATGGCATACGGCGGCAGCGTGACGAGCGGCGTGAACGAAATGTCGTCGGCAATATCGAGGCTATAAGTGAGCGCCATGTCCAGCGTGCCGTTGCTCAGTGCCGACAGAAGGTCGTCCTGGTTTGCCTCCATCGTGCGGAAGCCGATACCGCTGTGCTCGGAAACGAAGCGGCTCATCAATGCCGGCATCAACGGCGGCGCCAGCGAGACGAGGCAGCCCAGCGCGATCGTGCCGGACATGCCGCCATCCATCTCGCGTGCCATCGTCTGCAGTTCTTCCGCGTTTTTCAGCAGGTTGCGAACCTGCCCGAGCACGTCACGTCCCGCGGGCGTCAACGACACGCCGCTCGCACGATGGCGGATAAAGAGCTGAATGCCGAATGAAGATTCCAGTTCGCCTATCGATGTGGAGATCGACGGCTGGGAGATGTGCAACTGGCGTGCGGCGGCGGTAAACGACAGTGTTTCCGCGGTGACCACGAAGTAGCGCAATTGGCGCAACGAATAGCGCAACGCAATGTTTTCCATGAAGCGTGGCTCGCAAAGTATCGGATCGGAAACGGCTCGCAGCGCGAGGCGCGCTGCCATTTTGCATAGTCAAAAAGAGGGTTATCGAAAATCTGCATCATTTTTTCCCATGCGTATTGGCGCGGGCGTTCGAGGGACGGCGTCGATACTTCTGTTCGTGCACCGTGTGATCAAAGGGATGAGTCGCGCTGGTGCATGGTGCGACAAAACCGTGCAAGCCGTTCACCACGCAATGAATCGGCAGACGATTGACGGTATGTGCGATACGCGTCGCCGACACCGCGAGGCGGCGCAGCGTCGTTGAAAACAGCGTGCATAGGGAAAAGCTTTTCGATGGATCGGAAAACAATATTTCTGACGATAAATTGACCGCATAAATTGCG
>NZ_BCPP01000803.1:0-3399 GCF_016586125.1 Burkholderia sp. E168m23 | reverse complement strand
AGAATCGCGTTCTTCGCGGACAAGCCCACGGTGGTCAGCAGGCCGACCTGGAAGAACACGTCGTTCTCGAGGCCGCGCATCGTGGCCGCGAGCAGCGCACCGATCACGCCGAGCGGCACGACCATGATCACCGAGAACGGAATCGACCAGCTTTCATACAGTGCCGCGAGACACAGGAACACGACGAGGATCGAGATCGCGTACAGGATCGGCGCCTGCGAACCGGACTGGATTTCCTGGAACGACAGCCCCGTCCACGAATAGCCGATGCCGACCGGCAGCTTCTTCGCGAGCGTTTCCATCGCGGCCATCGCCTGACCGGTCGACTTGCCCGGTGCGGCCTGACCCTGGATTTCCATCGCCGACACGCCGTTGTAGCGCTCGAGCTTCGGCGAACCGTACGTCCAGTGACCGGTCGAGAACGCGCTGAACGGCACCATCCCGCCCGACCCGTTGCGCACGTACCAGATGTTCATGTCTTCCGGCGTCATCCGGAACGGCGCATCGGCCTGCACGTACACCTTCTTGATCCGGCCGTCGGTGTCGAGGAAGTTGTTCACGTACTTCGACGCCCACGCGATCGAGAACGTCTGGTCGATCGCATCCGCCGTCACGCCCAGCGCATTCGCCTTCTCGCGGTCGATGTTGACCTTGTACTGCGGCGTATCGTTCAGGCCGTTCGGACGGACACCCTGCAGCGTCGGGTCCTTCGACGCCATCCCGAGCAGCTGGTTACGTGCCGCCATCAGCGCGTCGTGGCCGAGACCGGCGTTGTCCGTCAGCTCGAAGTCGAAGCCGGCGGCCGTACCGAGTTCGGGAATCGACGGCGGGTTGAACGGAATCACGAGCGCGTCCTTGTAGCTCCCGTAACGCCCGAACATCCGGCCGATCAGCGCCTGCACCTTCTGGTTCGCATGCTGACGCTGCGAGTAGTCCTTCAGGCGCACGAACACGAGACCCGAGTTCTGGCCGCGACCCGCGAAGCTGAAGCCGTTGACCGTGAACGCCGATTCGACGATTTCCTTCTCGTCCTTCAGCAGGTAGTCGGAAATGTTCGCGAGCGTCTTCGCGGTCGTTTCCTGCGTCGAGCCCGACGGCGTCTGCACGATCACGAACATCAGGCCCTGGTCTTCATCGGGCAGGAACGACTTCGGCAGGCGCACGAACAGCAGCCCGACCGCGACGATCACGACCAGATAGATGATGAGCCAGCGGCCCGAGCGCTTGATCACGTGGTGCACGCCGACGTGGTACTTGTCGCGGCTGTTGTTGAACGTGCGGTTGAACCAGCCGAAGAAGCCCTTCTTCTCCTCGTGATGCCCTTGCGGGATCGGCTTGAGGATCGTCGCGCACAGTGCCGGCGTCAGAATCAACGCGACCAGCACCGACAGCACCATCGCCGACACGATCGTCAGCGAGAATTGACGATAGATCGCACCGACCGAGCCGCCGGAGAACGCCACCGGCACGAACACCGCCGACAGCACGAGCGCCACGCCGACGAGTGCGCCGGTGATCTGGCCCATCGCCTTGCGGGTCGCCTCCTTCGGCGACAGCCCCTCTTCCGCCATCACGCGCTCGACGTTCTCGACCACCACGATCGCATCGTCGACCAGCAGGCCGATCGCGAGCACGAGGCCGAACATCGACAGCGTGTTGATCGAGAAGCCGACCATCGACATGATCGCGAACGTACCGAGCAGCACGACCGGCACCGCGATCGTCGGGATGATCGTCGCCCGCAGGTTCTGCAGGAACAGATACATCACGAGGAACACGAGCACGATACCTTCGAGCAGCGTCTTGACCACTTCCTCGATCGACAGCTTCACGAACGGCGTCGTGTCGTACGGATACTTCACGACGAGGCCGTGCGGGAAGAACGGTGCGAGCTCGTCGATCTTCGCGCGCACGGCCTTCGCGGTCGCGAGCGCGTTCGCGTTGGTCGCGAGCTGGATACCGAGTGCCGCGGTCGGCTGACCGTTGTACTTCGTGTCGAAGTTGTAGTTTTCGCCGCCGAGGCCGATCTGCGCGACGTCCTTCAGGCGAACCTGCGAGCCGTCCTGGTTGACCTTCAGCAGGATGTTGCCGAACTGCTCGGGCGTCTGCAGCAGCGTCGATTCGGTGATCGTCGCCTGCAGCACGGTGCCCGGCGTGGCCGGCGTGCCGCCGATCTGGCCGCCCGCGATCTGCACGTTCTGCGCGGTGATCGCCGAGCTGACGTCGACCGGCGTGAGGCCGTAGTTGGTCAGGCGGTTCGGGTCGAGCCAGATCCGCATCGCGTACTGCGAGCCGAACAGCGTGACGGTACCGACGCCGTTCAGCCGGCTGATCGGGTCCTTCACGTGCGACGCCACGAAGTTCGCGAGGTCGTACTTGTTCATGCTGCCGTCTTCGGAGTTGAAGGCGAGCACCAGCAGGAAGCTGCTGCTCGACTTCGTGACCGACAGACCGAGCTGCTGCACGACCTGCGGCAGAACCGGCGTCGCGAGCGACAGCTTGTTCTGCACCTGGACCTGCGCAATGTCGGCGTTGGTGCCCGGCGCGAAGGTCAGCGTGATCGTTGCGTTGCCCGAGTCGTCACTCGTCGACGACATGTACAGGAAGTTGTCGAGACCGCTCATCTGCTGCTCGATCACCTGCGTCACCGTGTCTTCCACCGTCTTCGCGGAAGCGCCCGGATAGTTCGCCGTGATCTGGATCGATGGCGGCGCGATCGTCGGATACTGCGAGATCGGCAGCGTGAAGATCGCCGCAACCCCGGCCAGCATCAGGATGATGGCGATCACCCACGCGAAGATCGGGCGATCGATAAAAAACTTTGCCATGAAACAGGCTCCCTGTTATTGCGCGCTCGACGCGGCGGCAGCACTCGCCGGCGCGGCGCCCGATGCGGCGGCACCGGAAGCGGCAGCGGCGCCGGACCCGGCAGCGGCCGGCGCGGCGGGGGCAGCGGCACCCGAGGCGGCATCGGCCGCCGGGGCGAGCTGCGCGGCGACGGTCTTCACGGTCGCGCCCGGGCGCACCTTGTCGACGCCTTGCACGATCACGTGATCGCCCGCCTGCAGACCGCCTTCGACGATCCAGTTCTGGCCTTGCATGCCGGTGGTCTTCAGCGGACGCGGCTCGACCTTGTTGCTGGCGTTCACCACCATCGCGATCGCCTGGCCCTTCTGGTCATGCGTGACGCCGATCTGCGGCACCAGGAAGGCGTTCTCGTTCACGCCTTCCTCGATCCGTGCGCGCACGAACATCCCCGGCAGCAGCACGCGGCCCGGGTTCGGGAACACCGCGCGGATCGTCACCGAGCCGGTGGTCTGGTCGACCGTCACGTCCGAGAACTGCAGCTTGCCCGGCTCCGAGTAGGTCTTGCCGTCTTCCAGGATCAGCGACACCTTC
>NZ_BCPP01000802.1:0-3405 GCF_016586125.1 Burkholderia sp. E168m23 | reverse complement strand
CCGCTCGCGGCGCTGCTGCGCGAGCCGCAGGCGCGCCTCGCGACCGCGCTCGCGCCGGCCGACCCGGACGCCGTCCCGCACGAATCGACCGACTTGCTCGACGAACTGCTCGCGCAGCGTCCGTCGCTGCCGGCCGCCGCGCGGGGCACCGCGCAACCGCCCGCACCGGGCGGCGCGCCTGCGCGCGACCCTGCGCAGGCCGCCCCGGCGGCGGCCCGACCGGGCGCGTCGTTGCCGCCCGATCCGTCCGATCCACTGGCTACGCCCGCCGATACGCGCTGGACGCCTGCGCGTGCCGAACTGGCCGCCGCATCGTCCGATCCGCAGCCGCAACCGCTCGCGACCGTCCACCCGGCCGCGGTGCCGCTCGTGCGGCAGCAGCTCGATGCGCTCGCGACGGACCAGTTTCGCTGGACCGGCGAGGCATGGCCCGGCGCGCGGCTCGACTGGACGATCGAACCCGACGAGCCGGGCCACCGTGCGCCGCGCGGCGGACGGTGGCGACGACGCGGGCGACGGCATCGCGTGGCGCACGCGCCTGACGCTGACGCTGCCGTCGCTCGGCACGGTCGATGCCGAGCTGGTGCTGAACGGCGCGCAGCTCGTCGCGCGGCTGCGCGCGAACCCGACGGGCGCCGACCGTCTGACGCGCCACGAAGCCGCGCTGCGGCAGCGGCTCGAAGGCTCGGGGCTCAAGGTGGGCGGGCTGTCGATCCGCGCGGTCGACGACGGGCCGGACGGCTTCGACCTGTTCGCCGCCCAGGCCGCCGCGGCCGCGTATGCGCGCGGCGCGGCGGGCGGCCCCGAGGCGCGGGTGCCGGGCGAGGATGACGAGGCGCTCCCATGAGCATGACGTCCCGCAAGCGCGCGGCCGCCCTCGTCTACGACCCGAAAGGCGGCGATGCGGCGCCGCGCGTGGTCGCGAAGGGCTACGGCGTGCTCGCCGAGATGATCGTCGCGCGTGCGCACGATGCCGGGCTGTACGTGCACACGGCGCCGGAGATGGTGTCGCTGCTGATGCAGGTCGATCTCGACGACCGGATTCCGCCGCAGCTCTATCAGGCGGTCGCGGACCTGCTCGCGTGGCTGTACGCGCTCGACCGCACCGAACCCGCGCCGGACGACGCCGCGCCGCGTTTTCCGTTGCCGCCGTTGCGCTGAACGGCCTGCCGTCGGGCGCCTGCTTACGAAATGCTGTCCGGGCTTGCGTGACCGCTTTGCCGGCATGTGCCGCTCATCGAGCGTCATCGCCTCGCAACGTGTGCCTTTCTCCCTGATTCGCGCGCACGCCCAACCTGCCGCTCCGTATGCATACGGATTGAGCCGGCTTTCGATTTATGTAATGATATCCATTCTCATTTTCATGCTGACCGGGCGGTGCGCACTCCTGCGCGCCGCCCGTTGTTTTGAACGAATGGATACTTTCGCGTGAACGCGCCCGAAACGATCGACCCGCCCAAGACGGGCATGCCGCGCGCCGGCGTCACCGTGCTGCACCCGGCGGGCCGCCCGCTGAACGACGACGAACTGGCCGCGCGCCGCCAGCGCTCGCGCCGCGCGACCTTCATCAAGTGGCTGCGCAAGGTGCACGGCTGGGTCGGGCTGTGGGGCGCGGTACTCGGGCTGCTGTTCGGCGTGACCGGCGTGCTGCTGAACCACCGCGCGCCGCCGCTGAAGATTTCGACCGGCGAGCCGCAGGTCGAGGAGCTGCAGATCGCGCTGCCGGACCCGGTGCCGAAAACGCCCGCCGCGATGACGAAGTGGCTGCAGCAGGAACTGCATTTCGACGGCAAGCCGGGCCGCATGCGCAAGGAGCCCGCGCAGGCCGTCGCGTGGGGCGACAAGCGCGTGATGCAGCCCGAGCACTGGCAATTCGGCGTGTTCGGGCCGCACCAGAACCTGCAGGCCGAATACTGGGTCGGCAACGGCTACGTGTCGGTGAAGCGCACCGGCAACACGTTCCTGACGACGCTGAACAACCTGCATCGCGGCGTCGGGATGAATCTCGGCTGGGTGCTGCTGATGGATACGATCGCGGGTTCGCTGATCCTGCTGTCGCTGACGGGCGTGCTGCTGTGGACCGAGCTGAACAAGCGCCGCACGGTCGGCGTCGTGCTGGTGGTCGGTTCGGTTGCCGCGGCGCTCGCTGCCGGCCTGACCTGACCGACTTTCGCGCCGGGTAGCGTCCGGCGTCCGGCGAGCATGGCCGCCCGCCGGCGCGGGTCAGAGCCCGCAGGCCGCGCCGCTGTTCGCCGCGATTTCGCGCGCGGCCTTCGCGCCTTCGACCTGCAGGATCGTCGGCAGCGACACGTTGTTCTTCGCGGCGGTGATCTCCGCGAGGATCGAGATCGCGATTTCCGGCGGCGTCCGGCTCCCGATGTAGATGCCGGCCGGCCCGTGCAGCCGGGCCAGTTCCACTTCGTTCAGATCGAATTCGCGCAGCCGCTCGCGCCGCGCGGCGTTGTTGCGCCGCGAGCCGAGCGCGCCCACGTAGAACGCGGGCGTCTTCAGCGCCTCCATCAGCGCGAGATCGTCGAGCTTCGGGTCGTGCGTGAGCGCGATCACGGCCGAACGCGCATCGAGCCTCATGTCGAGCACCGTATCGTCGGGCATCGTGCGGACGACCCGCGTGCCCGGCACGTCCCACGCATCCGTGTATTCCTCGCGCGGATCGCATACCGTCACCTGGTAGTCGAGCCCGACCGCGATCTGGCACAGATAGCGCGATAACTGGCCGGCGCCGATCACGAGCATCCGGTAGCGCGGCCCGTGGATCGTCACGAGCCGTTCGCCGTCGAACGCGAGCCCGTCGGTCGCCTGCGCGGGCGACAGCGATGCGCGGCCGGTCGCGAGCGTCATCGTGCGCGTGACGAGGCGGCCCGCCTCGACTTCCGCGCATAGCGCTGCGATCCCGCTGTCACGCGTGAGCGGCTCGAGCACCAGCTGGATCGTGCCGCCGCACGGCAGCCCGAAGCGGTGCGCTTCCTCGGCCGTCACGCCGTACTTGAGCGCTTCCGGGCGTGCATCGGCCGCGATGCCGCTCGCATGCACGCGGGCGATCAGGTCGTCCTCGATGCATCCGCCGGACACGGAGCCGACCACCAGGCCGTCCTCGCGCACCGCGAGCATCGCGCCTTCGGGGCGCGGCGACGAGCCCCACGTCTTCACGACCGTCACGAGCAGCACGCGGCGCCCTTCTTCGAGCCAGCGCGCGCTGGATTTCAGTACATCGAGATCGACGCTTTCCATCGTTTTTTCCTGTTGCCGGACGGCCCGCCGCGCGGCGCCGTCGTTCGATGGCGGGATTATGAACCGCCCGGCGCGCGCGTGCAGGCGGCGCGCAGCGGGTGAGGGCGAATCTGGACGATCGGGCAAGAGATCGCGACGATCGGACACTGATCGCGC
>NZ_BCPP01000801.1:0-3411 GCF_016586125.1 Burkholderia sp. E168m23 | reverse complement strand
ATTCCACGTTTATCGTTGGCTCGGCTGGTTTTGACGACGGCGCGCAAACCTGCGCGAAAATCGCTGCACCACCCTGGATGGCAGACGCGTGACGAAGTGCGCGAAGTGTTGCGCGACTTCAACGGGGCCTTGCGTCGTGCGACGATCCGGTGCACATTGATCCGTCACTTTTGTTACACTCGACACGCACTCGATTGCAGTCGCCAGACGAAACGGCAACACTCGGGTTCATCACCACTTAGCGGAGGTAAAGCAATGAAGAAGACGTCCCTGGCTATCCTGGTAGCGATGTCGGCGCTGACTGGCGCAGCGTATGCGCAAGAGAGCACGCAGATTCAGACCATCACCGATCCGGCCAAGATCGCCGAGATCGAGCAGCGTGCACAAGCGCTGCAACAGCAGCAAGCGGCCGAAGCGGCTCAGCCGGCGGCGCAGGAAGAGCATCACCACGGCAAGAAGGCTGCGCATCACAAGGCAGCTGCGAAGAAGGCCGGCAAGAAGGCGAAGGCTGCAGACGCTGCCAGCCAGTAAGTTCGGCGGCACCGCTCCAGTAAAAAGCCGAATCCGGGTAACCGGGTTCGGCTTTTTTGGTTGCGGCGCCCGCGCGCTGTGCTAAAGTCGCGCACCGAAATTTTCCACCCGTGCGCACCCCGGTGCGGAGGACAGCATGAGCAACATTCAACTCGACATCGAGTGGACCGAAGCCGCCACTCGCCAGATCAAGCAACTGATGCCCCGCGGCTCGGACGACGCGTTTCTCGCGCTGCCGCCGATCGAATGCCTGCCGATGGAGGGCGACGTGCTGTTCCTCGGCCCGCAAGGCAAGCAGCAACCGTTCATCGTTGCCGAGCGTCAGTATCACCATGACGGCGATGCCGACTGGACGATCATCCTGATCCTCGACGTACCCAGCGCATCGCACTGACGCGCCGCCGCGACCGGACACGTCCGGTCGCCCTACCCGGCTCGGACTCAGACGAGCTTCGACAGCACGCGGATTTCGGAACGCTCGATCCAGTCCGCGGCCGCTTCGCGATAAGCGAGAATATGCGCGGAACGCGCATGGGCGGCCAGCGCCTCCTCGCTCTCCCAACGCTCGACGAATACGAACCGCGCGGGCTCCTTCAGATCCCGGTGCAGGTCGTACTGCAATGCGCCCGCTTCGTTGCGGGTCGGCTCGACGATTCCCTCGAGCACGGTGCGCAGTTTCTCCTCCGCGCCCGGCTTCGCCACGATCAGCGCCACGACTGCAATTTCCGCCATTCCCGCCTCCTTCATCCGAAAAAGTCCGAGAATACGCGAATCCCGCACCACGCATCGGCTATGCCGATACGACAGGGCGATGGCACCAAAAAAATAGCCCGCGCTTCAGAGAAGCGCGGGCGAAACCGTCGCCCTACGAGGATAGGCGACGGGGCCATCGAGATCCGCACGCTGGCGCGGATCGTCATCTGTTGCGCCGACGCTTGGCGCGTCGGCATGTGAGGGTGTCGATGCCGTTGTTCAGGCGCTCGCGGCGCATTCCCGGCCTCTGACACCGTCCTCCCTGTTCTAACGATTCCAACCTATAAAGCAGGTTGCGTGCCAGGCATTACGTGCTCAACATTCCATTGATTTATAAGGACATTTTTTTAGATCGGCGACAATGTGACACGTGTTCTGTCGTCGTAACGCTCGGATGTTACGTAACGTCACGAGAAGGGACGGGCCCCACCGAACAGGCGTACACGTCGGCGAGCGGCCATGAAAAAAGCCCGCCGGATGGCGGGCTTTTCAAGGGGGCGGAAAACGCCGGGATCAGCGGAGCTGATTCACGAGCAACCCCATGATCTGGCGAGCCGGCGACGACGTATCGATCGCGCCCGCATCGTCGACGACCGCGACACGCGTCTGATCGGCCGTGAGCGCCTTCACGTTGACGCGATACTGCTTCGCCTGCTTTTCCTTCTTGCCGTGGAACAGCTGGCTCCAGAAGCCCTGCTCGGCCGCGCTCAGATCCTTCGGATCGACGTAACGCACGAAGTACAGACCCTTCGAGCGATCGCGATCGTCGACCGTGAAGTTCGCGCGATCGAGCGCGAGACCAACGTGCAGCCACGACCGGTCGTACGGCTCGCCGAGCGTGACTTCGGACGGCACGGCCGCTTCAGCCGCGTCATTGCCTTGCGCCGACGTGCGCGAGACGTTCTGGGCAGCGATCGCCGCGGCAGCCTTCGACGACGCGTCGCCATCGGCCTTCTTGTCCTTCGGTACCGCGTTGTCCTTGATGTTCGCGATCGGCGGCTCGCCGTTCTTCGCGCGCTGCTCGTTCTGCGCGAGCACGGCCATCAGCCGCTTCAGGTATTCCGTCTCGAGCGCCGGATCGTTCGGCTTCGGTTCCCACTTGCTCGAATCGTTGTTCGCACCGGTGATCGCCTCGCGCATGCCCTTCTGGCTGATGAACACGTAGGTGCCGCCGTTCGGCGCCGAATCGAGACGCGTGCGGTACTTGTTGCGCTCGGCCGTCACGTACGAATTGCCCATCGCCTTCGAGATCACGCTGCGGATCAGGCCGTCGTTGATCTGCGGATGGGTTTCGTTCCAGTCGGTTTCCATCACGCCCTTGTCGCGCTGGTCGACGACGAGCAGGAAGCCCTGCTCCTGCCAGAAACGGCGTACCTGCGGCCAGATCGCGGCGGGCTGCTTGCCGTCGATCACGAGCCAGCTTTCGGTGCCGTCGCGCTGGATATGCATGCCGGCCACGGCCGGCGCGACGGTGTCCAGCGCAGGCGCGGCCTGCTGGACCTGCTGGAGCGCGGACAGGGAAGTCGCGCCGCCCTGGGGCGGCAGCGAACGCTGATCGGCCGTCTCGTCGAGCATGTTGGGCGGCACTGCGAGCGACGCTTCCTTCGATTTCGAATCGCTCTTGTAGTCCACTTTCGTGGGCGACGACGTACCGCAACCGGCGACGAGCGCGCCGGTGGCGAGCACTGCAGCGAACCGCATGGTAAGACGAAGATCAGTCATGTTCGGGGAATCCTCTTCCGCTAAATCACGGCGCTTTCCGTGGATCAACCTTGCATTTTACCGGGGCCGCGCTGCGATGTGCAAAAAAGCGACGGCCAAGAAAAAACCCGCGCCAGCCTGAGCTGACGCGGGTTCTTGTCTGGTCGGGGCGAGAGGATTTGAACCTCCGACCACCTGCACCCCATGCAGGTACGCTACCAGGCTGCGCTACGCCCCGAAAGAAAAAAATTATAACAGACAGTTTCCCGGTTTAGAACGGGTCGCATGCATTTTGTGCATGTTCTCGTGAAATTTTTGGCGTGACGGCACCCATGCAGGCGACCCGCGGCACCGATACCGCATCGACGTCATCGCTTGCGCGCGACGCAGATGACCGTCAAGCCGGCGACGCGATTGAAGCGGAAC
>NZ_BCPP01000800.1:0-3414 GCF_016586125.1 Burkholderia sp. E168m23 | reverse complement strand
AACTTGCCGCCTTCGAATTCCTCGACGGTCACGGCCCAGAAATAGTCGCCCGGCGGCAGGTGCGCGACGGTGATCTGGCGCGCGTGCAGGCCGACCTGGTCGACGACCGGCGCGCTCAGGTCCTTCGAGCGCGACAGCACGAACCGGTAACGCGCATTCTTGCCCGAGCCGTTCGGCGACCAGCGGAACTCGTAACCGCCCGCGCCCTGCGACGCGCTCGCGTCGAGCCCCATCACGCGGCGTTCGAACGCATAGGTGCGCGGCAGCCCCTCGAGGCCGTTCGCATCGATCGCGGCGATCCGCACGAAGTAGTTGCCGTTCGGCACGTCGCGGAACACCGCGCGCGGCGAATCGGTGCGCGTTTCGCGGAACAGGTCGAGCAGCCCCGCATCGTGCGCGAGCTGCACGCGATACGCATGCGCCTGCGCGAGCGGCGTGACGTCGAATGCGACGTCGGGCTCGTCCTGCACCTTGTCGGGATGCGCGAGCGCGGGGGCGCCCAGCAGCTGGACGGGCGCGCCGACCGCGCCGGACGACGTCGCGACGCTGCCGAAATTCGCATGCACGAGCGTCGCGTCGGCCGGCTGCCGGCCGCCCGCGACGCCGACGGTGCCGTCGAGCACTTCGACGCGCGTCGACGCAGTGCCGGCCGCGTCGTAGTTCACGCGAAAGCGCGTGCCGCGCACGCCGGCCACGACCGACGGCGAGCGGATCTGGAAGCGGTCGTCGCGTTTCTTCAGGTGGGTGACTTCGCTGTCGACCGAGCCGCGCGTGAGTTCGAACTCGCGATCGAGCGTACCGGTCAGCACCGTGCGGCGCAGCGACTTCAGGTCGAGCTGGCTGTCGGGCGGCAGGCTCATGTGCGTGCCGTCGGCCAGCTCGATCGTCACGAAGCCGTTCGGGCCGGTACGCACGCGATCGCCTTCGGCGAGCGTCGCATCGTTCGCGAGCGGCGCGAAAGCCGCGCCGGACGCACGCTCGGCCGTGCCCTGCACCGCGATCACGCGTGCGGTGAGCTTTTCCTTGCGCAGGCGCGCGACCGGCAGCTTCAGCGCGATGCCGGGCTGCAGGTGCTTCGGCGCCGGCACGCCGTTGATCTGCTGGAGCAGTTGCCAGTCGTCCGCGCCCTGCAGGTAGCGCGCGGCGACGTCGTACAGCGTGTCGCCGGCCTGCGTGCGATAGACGACCGTCTTGCCTGCGGCGGCGGCCGGCTGCGCCGCGGCCTGCTGCGCGGCGAACGCCAACGCGACCGCGCAGGCCGCGCGCAGCGCTGCCGTACCCAGGTTCGCCGTGCGCTGCGTGAGTCGCGTCGTCACTCCGGTTCCCCCTGGCCGACCCGTTCGAGCCGGTAGCCGTACCCGTAGATCGGCGCGAGACGGTAGCCGTTCTCGGGCCGCAGGCCGAGCTTGGTGCGCAGCATCGAAATGTGCGTATCCATCGTGCGCGACGGAATGTCGGTCGCCTGCTTCCACACGAGGTCGAGAATGTGCGCGCGCGACAGCGGCCGGTCGAGATGCTGGAACAGCAGCAGCGCGAGCTCGAATTCCTTTTGCGTGAGGCTCACGGCCTTGTCGCCGACGTACGCCTGCTTCAGGTTCACGTCGAAACGGAACTGATCGAATTCGCGGACGGTCGCCTCGGCGTTGACCGGATACGCGCGGCGCAGCAGCGAACCGATGCGCGCGCGCAGGATCGGGCCCGACACCGGCTTGACCACGTAATCGTCGGCGCCGGCGTTGAGGATCTGCGTGATCCCCGCCTCGTCGTCGCGGCTCGTCATGAAGATGATCGGCAGGCTGTGCTCGGTCTGGTTGGCGCGCACCCACTTGAGCACTTCCTCGCCGGACATGTCGGGCACGTTCCAGTCGAGCACCAGCAGATCGAACGTCTCGCGCTGCAGGCGCTTCTTCAGGGCCTTGCCTTCCTTGAACGCATAGCACGTATGGCCAACGGCCGTCAGCGTTTGACTGACGAAATCCGTCTGGGCCGGATCGTCATCCAGTACAGCAATTCTCATAGCACCCCGCAAATCGAAGTCGGTTCGTCCATTCGGCTCCCGCGCCTGCCCCGGCCGCGCAACCTGCGCGCGGCGGCGGATACCGGCCAGCGAGCCGTCGTTCGCCGCTCGCGCCACCTGCGCAAACCGGCGACCCCGGCTAAATATCTCAAAAACGGGGCACGGACGAACCGGCGATTTCATCATAGTAGTATGAAATTCGCCAAGAAATTGCGCGGACTATCGCCCTTTCTTCGAATAATCCTTTCTGTTGCGCAACCGGACGCCTAATCGGCGCCCGCGATGCCGGCCACCGGCTCGGCTAAATCGTCGGTCGGCATGCGTGGCGATGGCGGCTCCGACAGCGGCGGTTGCGCCAGCATCCGCTGCAGCTGGTCGCGCACGCGCTCCCACGCATTGGCCGCGTAGTCGGGCTGGCCCGCCGCCCATGCCTGCGCCAGATCGAACACGCGTTCGATCGTTGCGCCACAGTAGGTCGGGCCCGAGCCGTCGTCCCGCGCGGCGTCGCGCAGCCGTTCGTCGAGCCACTCGGCCAGCCACGGCATCTCGGCCGCGGCCGAATCTGCATATGCCTCCAGCGCGGCACGCGCGTGGCGGTCCTGCTGCGGATCGAGCTCGATCCGGCTCAATTCCGAGGTGCGCACGGGCGCGATGCTTTCCGCTCCGGACGGACTTCGAAGGGTCCCTGGTCTGAAGGACATGTCCTCTCCCCGTTGTACGACGGTAGCGTCAGGCATGGCCCCCGAGCCCGCCGTGCGACGTACCGTGGCCGGCGCCTCCGCTGGGAGCGGACGACCGGCCGGGTCAGTATACGCAGCCGGTCACGCAATGAGGTTTAAGAATTGTCAGAGAGGGACGCCCGGTTAGGGAGGCCCGGTTAGGGACGCCCGGTTAGGGAGGCCCGGTTAGGGACGCCCGGTTAGGGACGCCCGGCCAAGGGGGCAACCGGCTTGGGGCGGTCGGCCAGGCGCGACTGCCGAGGCGCGGCCGGCCGGCAGCCCGGCACCGCGGGACGTGCGATGCGTGCCTTCAGCGGCGGCGCATCAGAAACACGAAGGTCTTGTCCTGCGTCGTCGATTCGACGATCTCGTTGCCCGTCTGCTTCGCGAACGCGGCGAAATCGCGCTGCGAGCCCGGATCGGTCGCGAGCACCTTGAGGATCTGCCCGCTTTCCATATCGGCAAGCGCTTTCTTGGCACGCAGGATCGGCAACGGGCAATTGAGCCCGCGCGCGTCCACTTCCTTGTGAATCTGCATCGGCTGTCGACCTTCGAATGACGCGCCACACACGGCGCGGGAGGAAGCCGCGATTTACCGCAGCGCCGCCGCGCCTGCCCGGCCGCCCACGGCCCCGCGCCCGCCGGCACGGCGGCTCACGCGCCGGACGAAGCCGCCCG
>NZ_BCPP01000799.1:0-3423 GCF_016586125.1 Burkholderia sp. E168m23 | reverse complement strand
GCGCTCGTCGTCGCGGGCGCCGCGACCGGCGCCGTTCGCGCGGCGCCGTCGGCCATCGTCACGCCGCTGATGACGAAGCCGCTCGACGCATACCCGGGCAAGGAAGCGCAGATGATCTCCGTCGAGTATCCGCCCGGCGCGGTCGACCCGGTGCACCGCCACCACGCCGACGCGTTCGTCTATGTCGTCGAAGGGTCGATCGTGATGCAGGTGAAGGGCGGCGAGCCCGTCACGCTGACACCGGGCCAGACCTTCTACGAGGGCCCGAACGACCTGCACACGGTCGGACGCAACGCGAGCCGCACCCGGCCCGCGAAGTTCATCGTGCTGCTGTTGAAGGACCAGGGCGCGCCCGTGCTCGTGCCGGAAAAATAGCCGGCTCGCACCCCGCCGCACCCTTTTTGCAAAAATGCGGCGGGCGGTGTCACAGGCGGCAGCGCTGAAACGTCTAGTCGCATACGGACACCACGATTCCAGCGCCTCCATGCCCGACACTTCCATCCGCCGCCCCGATGCCGACGACCCGTTCGCGCGCAGCTTCTCGACCTGCTATGCCGGCGTGGTCACGTTCCTCGCCGTCGTCACCGAAGGCAGCTTCGCGCGCGCCGCCGATCGCCTCGGCGTCGGCCGCTCGTCGGTCAGCCGCCACGTGCAACGGCTCGAGGACCGGCTCGACGCACGCCTGTTCCAGCGCACCACGCGCAGCATGTCGCTGACGCGCGAAGGCGAGCTCTTCTACGAAAACTGCCGGCCCGGCATCGAGCATCTGGCGCAGGCGCTCGAGGACATGCGCGAGCTGCGCAGCGGGCCGCCGAGCGGACACCTGCGCGTCGGCTCGACCCCGGGCTTCGGCCGCAAGGTCATCGCGCCGCTGCTGCGCGATTTCCATGCGCAGTATCCGGACATCACGCTCGACCTGCTGCTGAACGACCGCCCGGCCGATTTCTCGGCCGACCGCATCGACGTCGCGTTTCGCGACGGCCGCATGGAGGACAGCGCGATCGTCGCGCGCCGGCTGATTCCGATGCAGATGATCGTCTGCGCGTCGCCGTCGTACGCGCACCGGCACGGCTTGCCGCGCCACGTCGACGAACTCGCGCGGCATCGCTGCATCAACCTGTGCACCGCGTCGGGCCGCGTGACGGAATGGGAATTCAGGATCGACGGGGTGACGCAGCAGCGCCAGCTCGCCGCGCATCACACGTTCAACGACATCGATCTCGTCGTGCGCGCGGCGCTCGACGGGCTCGGCATCGCGCAATTGCCCGCGTACCAGGTGTGCGACCTGCTCGCCGACGGCCGGCTGGTGAGCTGTCTCGGCCAGCACGCGCCGGACGACGGCGGCCACTATCTCTGCTACCTGAGCCGCAAGCACCTGCCCACGCGCATCCGCGTGTTCATCGACTACATGATCGAGCAGACGCGTGCGCGCGACCTGCAGTGCCTGACGACGATGACGACGATCGCGCCGCTGGAGACGATCGATTGATGCATGCACGGCAACATGATGAGGGCTTGCCGGCCTCTACCGGATCGCGCGGCGCATGCCTACGATGCGGGCTGTTCGACAGGCACGCGCATACGGCACTGCGCGGTTCGGCAAAGGGCCGGCGCAATCGCGCGAATGCGAGGGGTCCTGGTTTCGGCAGGTTCAAGCGGCGCGCATGTCGCGCGCCCGTTCAAGGAGAGCAATCGTGAAAATCGTCGTGATTGGTGGTACCGGCCTCATCGGCAGCAAAGTCGTCAGGAACCTGATCGCCCGCGGCCACGACGCGATGGCGGCCGCGCCGTCGACCGGCGTCGATACGATCACGGGTGCGGGGCTCGACGACGCGCTCGCCGGCGCGGAGGTCGTGGTCGATCTCGCGAATTCGCCGTCGTTCGAGGAAGCGGCCGTGAAGGCGTTCTTCGAGGCGTCGGGGCGCAACCTGTTCGCTGCGGAGCGCACGGCCGGCGTGCGGCATCACGTCGCGTTGTCGGTGGTCGGCACCGACCGGCTGCAGCAGAGCGCGTATTTCCGCGGCAAGATCATCCAGGAGAATCTGATCCGTGAAGCGGGCGTGCCGTACACGATCGTGCGCTCGACGCAGTTCTTCGAATTCGTCGGGGCGATCGCGCAGGCGGGCGCACAAGGCGACACGGTCCGATTGACCACCGCGCACTTCCAGCCGATCGCATCGGACGACGTCGCAGCCGCGGTGACCGATTTCGCGCTCGACGCGCCGCGCAACGGCATCGCCGAAATCGGCGGCCCCGAGCGCGTGCGGATCGCCGATCTGGTCGAGCGTTTCCTGTCGGCGACGCACGACGCGCGCACGGTGACGCGCGACGCCAGCGCCGACTACTTCGGCGCGGTGCTGCAGGACGACACGCTCGTGCCGGCGCCCGGTGCACGTCTCGGCGCGACGACCTTCGACGCGTGGTGCCGGCAGAACGCGCTCGCGCGCTGAACGCTGCAGCCGGATCGCACACCATGACGCCGCTGCGCCCGCCGCCGCTATCGCTGCTCGACCGGTATCGCGGACGAGAACCGCAAACGCTGTACTCGACGACGGTGACCGTCACGGGCGGTGCGGCCGAGCACGGCCGCGCATCGGGCGTCGCGCGTTCCGACGACGGGCGGCTCGATGTCGAGCTGCGCCTGCCGCCGGCACTCGGCGGCTCCGGCGACGGCCTCAACCCGGAGCAACTGTTCGCGGCCAGCTATGCGGCATGCTTTCACGGTGCGCTGAGCCTGCTGGCTGCACGGGCGGGCGTGTCGATCGCCGGCGCATCGGTGTCCGCATCGATCGACTTCTGCCGCGATCCGGTGGACGGGCTGTTCATGCTGAACGCGAACATTCGGGTGCGCCTGCCGGGCGTCGAGCGCGCGGTGGCGGAAGAACTCGTCCGCAATACGGAGCGTTTCAGCCCGTATACGAAGATGGCGCACGAGGGGATCAGCCACGTCGTGGCGCTGGCGCCGGCAGACGAAACGTCGAAGCGCTGAGCGAAAATGAAAATGCGGCGCCCGCCGCATCGCGCAACGGGCGCCGCATCGATACGACGAATCAGTGCTTTTCGTCGACCTTCTTCGGCTTCGGCGGCGACGGCACCTTCGCGTACTGGAACGCCGGCGTGGCCTTCAGCGCTTCCTTGGTCGCACCCGGCAGATAGATGTTGCCGTTGCGCACGTCGAGCGACGCGATCGGCACCGCGACGTCGTGCGCGGCCACGCCGAGGAAACCGCCGGCCGACACGATCGCGGCGGACACCGAGCCGTCCGGCGCGACGATCAGGTCGCGCACCTTGCCGACTTTCTGGTTCTCGTCGTTGTACACGGTCTTGCCGAGCACGCTCTTCTTCACGCTCCAGCCTTCGAGCAGCGCCTGCGATTGCTCGACGGTCACGCTGATCGGCTGAGCGCCCGCGATCTGCGCGTGC
>NZ_BCPP01000798.1:0-3425 GCF_016586125.1 Burkholderia sp. E168m23 | reverse complement strand
AGGCTCAGGAAGAGCCATTCGTCGTGGCTGTCGAACGCGTGGAAGTTACCGAGATGCAACGATTCGGCGAGCCGGCCGAGCTCGAGCAGGTCGCCGCGCCGCGCCGCCTGCGTGAACACCTCGTGCGACGCCACCTGGCGGCTTTCCTCGTCGTGCGCGCGCAGCGACGCGTGATAGCCGATCGCGCGCCGGTGCGACACCGAGAACACGGGCTGGAACACGCTGAACACGGTGTAGCCGCCGTACAGCACGGTGCGTCGGTTCCCGTCGTCGCCGGCGACCGGGCGGGGCGGCTGAAAGCCGGGGGGATCGATTTCGATCATGCTCATGATGTCGGCCGAAGGAAGACTCCCAGTTTACCTACAGAATACGCGAGCAAGAAGTATGCACGGCAGGCGCCGTGTGCGGCCGCCCGCCGCTGCCGACATGCGCACGCGTGTCGGGCCGCGTTGCACCGCGATGGTGCGTTCCGGCCCGATTCGGCGCGCGCCGCGCGTCACGCGCGCTCGGACGGGTCGGTCTTGCGCGCGGTGCTGCGGATCTCGGGTGCGAGCTGCGCGAAGATCCACGCGGACGCGGCCGTGATGATCCCGACGCAGATGAAGGTCGCATGGAACGCCGGCAGCGTGTTGCTCGGCGTCACGGTGCGCAGCATGCCGGTGAACGTTGCGAGCAGCGCGCCGGCGACCGTGACGCCGAGGCTCATCGACAGCATCTGCACGAGCGAGAACAGGCTGTTGCCGCTGCTCGCGCCGCCGGTGCCGAGATCCTTCAGCGTCAACGTGTTCATCGCGGTGAACTGCATCGAGTTGAAGCCGCCGAACAGCGCGAGATGCACGACCTTCACCCACACCGGCACCGTGTCGCGCATCAGCGCGAAGCTCGCCATCATCACGCCGACCATGATCGTGTTCGCGAGCAGCACCTTGCGATAGCCGTGCTGCGTGATCAGCCGCGTGATGATCCGCTTCGAGAACATGCCGGCCGCCGCGACCGGCAGCATCATCAGCCCGGCCTCGAACGCCGAGTAGCCGAGGCTCACCTGCAGCAGCAGCGGGATCAGGTACGGCATCGCGCCGCTGCCGATCCGCGCGAACAGGTTGCCGAGCAGCCCGACGCTGAACGTGTGGATCTTGAACAGCTCCAGCGAGAAGATCGGCTGCGGCGCGCGCACCGCGTACAGTCCGTACGCGACGAAGCACGCGAGGCTCAGGATCAGCAGCACCAGCACGGCCGCGTGCTGCATGCCGAGATCGGCGAGCCCGTCGAGCGACAGCGAGATCGCGACCATGCCGATCGTCAGCAGCAGATAGCCCTTCAGGTCGAAGCGGCCGGCGGCCGGGTTGCGCGAGTCGGGCATCGAATAGAAGGTCGCGATGCAGCCCGCGACGCCGACCGGCACGTTGATCAGGAAGATCCAGTGCCACGACGCGATCTTCACGAGCCAGCCGCCGAGCGTCGGCCCGATCAGCGGGCCGATCAGGCCCGGAATCGCGACGAACGACAGCGCGGGCAGGTAGCGTTCGGCCGGAAAGGTGCGCAGCACCGCGAGCCGCCCGACCGGCAGCAGCATCGCGCCGCCGACCCCCTGCACCACGCGGAACGCGACGAGTTGCGTCAGCGTATGCGCGTTCGCGCACAGCAGCGAGCCGAGCGAGAACACCAGGATCGCGCTGAAGAACACGCGCCGCGTGCCGAACGTATCGGCGAGCCACCCCGACACGGGAATCATCACCGCCATTGTCAGCGAGTATGCGATCACGACCGATTGCATTCGCAGCGGCGATTCGCCGAGGCTCGCGGCCATCGACGGCAGCGCCGTGTTGACGATCGTCGCGTCGAGCGTCTGCATGAAGAAGCCCGTCGCAACGAGCCAGAGCATCACGGTGAGGTTCTTTTCGCCGGGAGCGGCGGCGGGCGGGCGTTGGAACATGACGGCGGGGGCGGTGGCGCGGGACAGCCGACATTGTAGGGAAAGCCGCCGCGCCGTGCAGGTTCGGCGCGGTATGTCGTGTGGCCGCCGACCGGACTGGCTCGGACCGGCTGCGGGAAGCCTGTCCCCGTCGGACGGCCAGTACAGTTCAGCCAAAAGTGTCTGCGGCCGTATCTGTCCGTGTGCCGTCACTGTCCGAAATACTGGCGTCATCGAACCCGTGCGACCAGGAGGCTGCCATGCGCGAACTGCGACTTTACGTGATGGACGGCGACGAGCCGGCCGGACGGTGGCGGATCGTCGATCGCACGCTGCTCGAAGTGGCCGAGGGCGACGTGTGGGTGACCGTCGAGGGCCAGCCAGACGATCACTGGCTGAGTGCCGGGGCGTCCTTGGCCTTGCTGCCCGGCATGCGCGCGTGGGTCAGCGCGGGGCCGCGCGGCGCGACGTTCGCATTCGGCCCGCTCGCGGCACCGGCCGTGCGCACAGCGTCTGCATGGTGGCGTCCGTTCGCCGTGTGGCGCGACGGCCGGCGTCACGCGGCCGCGTCGCTGCCGACGTAGCGGGCGCGCGGCCGGATCAGCTTCCCGTCCGCGTACTGTTCGAGCGCATGCGCGATCCAGCCGGCCGTGCGGCCGGCCGCGAACAGCGTGAATGCCGCGCCGTCGGGCAGCGCGAGCGTGCGCTCCAGCACCGCGAGCGCGAAATCGATCGTCGGCCGCAGGCCCGTCGCCGCTTCGACGCGTGCGGCGAGCGCGTGCGCGACGCGTAGCACCGGCCGCTCGGGCGCCGCCGCGTGCAGCGCATCGAGCAACGCCCGCGCGCGCGGGTCGCCGTCGGGGTACAGCGGGTGTGCGAAGCCTGACAGGGCGGTGCGGCCGCCGTCCGCGCGTTCGTCGTGCGCCAGCCGCAGCGCGAGGTAGCGATCGAGATCGGCGGCGCGGGCCGCTTCGTCGAGCAGCGTGCCGGCGCGGAACGTCTCACCGCCGTGGCGCGGCCCCGACAGCGCCGCGAGCCCGCCCGAGATCGCGCCGAACAGATGGGTGCCGGTCGACGCGATGCAGCGTACCGCGAAGGTCGACGGATTCAGTTCGTGATCGGCGCACAGCACGAGCGCGCGCCGCAGCAGGTCGGCTTCATTGCGCCGCCGCACGCGCCACGCGGCCGCGAGCTGTTGGTGCACGGGCGCGTCGCCCGGCGCGATGCCGGCGAGTGCGGCCGTCGCGACGCGCAGCAGCAGCGCCGCGGAATCGAGCTGTGCGTCGCGCCCCTGCGCCCACAGGCGCGGCAGCGACGCGGCGGCGGCCGGCAGCAGCACCAGCGTGCGTTCGAGCGGCGCGAGGTGCGCCCAGCGACGCGCCCAGTCGTCCCACTGCGCCGCGTCGAAACCGGTCGACGCGAGCGACGCGGCGGCCAGCCGCGCGGGCGCACAGTCCCACAGCCGCGCGGCCGTTTCTTCGAGTGTCGCCGCGTCGGCCAGCGCGATCGCATC
>NZ_BCPP01000797.1:0-3425 GCF_016586125.1 Burkholderia sp. E168m23 | reverse complement strand
GATCTGCCGGCGCCTCTCTTCGTTTTCGCCGCCGTATTCGACCGACCGATTGCCACGATGACCCAGCCGATCCGCTATTCGATTGTCCCGAAAGATCTTGCCGCGCACCTGTTCGAAGTGACGGTGACGGTTGCCGATCCCGATCCCGAAGGCCAGCGTTTCTCGCTGCCGGTATGGATTCCGGGCAGCTATCTCGTGCGCGAATTCGCACGCAACATCGTGACGCTGCGTGCGTTCAACGACGCGGGCCGCAAGGTGCGCATCGCGAAGACCGACAAGCACACGTGGCAGGCCGCGCCCGTGGCCGGCGCGCTGACGCTGCGCTACGACGTGTATGCATGGGATTTGTCGGTGCGCTCCGCGTATCTCGACGAATCGGGCGGCTTCTTCAACGCGACGGCGGTGTTCCTGAGCGTCGCCGGTCGCGAGGACGCGCCGTGCGAAGTCGACATCGCGAAACCGGCCGGTGCCGCGTTCCGCACGTGGCGTGTCGGCACCGCGCTGCCCGAAGCGGGCGGCACCCGGCGTTACGGTTTCGGCGCGTATCGCGCGGCGAACTATGACGAGCTGTCCGACCATCCGGTGACGATCGGCGAATTCGCGCTCGCGACGTTCGACGCGCACGGCGTGCCGCACGACATCGTGATCGCCGGGCGCGTGACGCAACTCGACCTGGAGCGGCTGCGTACCGATCTGAAGCGTGTGTGCGAAGCGCAGATCGCGCTGTTCGAGCCGAAGTCGAAAAAGGCGCCGATGGACCGCTACGTGTTCATGACGCTCGCGGTCAGCGACGGCTACGGTGGCCTCGAGCATCGCGCATCGACCGCGCTGATCTGCAACCGGACCGACCTGCCGGTGAAGGGGCGACCGGAAACGACGGAAGGCTATCGCACGTATCTCGGTCTCTGCAGCCACGAGTATTTCCACACGTGGAACGTGAAGCGCATCAAGCCGGCGGCGTTCGTGCCGTACGACCTCACGCGCGAGAACTACACGTCGCTGCTGTGGCTGTTCGAGGGCTTCACGTCGTATTACGACGACCTGATGCTGGTGCGCAGCGGGCTGATGTCGCAGGACGACTATTTCGCGGCCCTCGGCCGCACGATCGGTGGCGTGCTGCGCGGCACGGGCCGGCTCAAGCAGAGCGTCGCGGAAAGCTCGTTCGACGCGTGGATCAAGTACTACCGCCAGGACGAGAACGCGACCAACGCGATCGTCAGCTATTACACGAAGGGCTCGCTCGTTGCGCTGGCGTTCGATCTCGCGATCCGCGCGCGGACGCGCAACCGGAAGTCGCTCGACGACGTGATGCGCCTGCTGTGGCAACGCTACGGCCGCGACTTCTATCGCGGCAAGCAGGCGGGTGTGGACGAAAACGAAGTCGAGGCGCTGATCGAGGAGGCGACGGGCATCGCGCTCGGCCGCCTGTTCGCCGACGCCGTGCACGGCACGCGCGACCTGCCGCTCGGCGAACTGCTCGCGCCGTTCGGCGTGACGCTGGCCCCCGAGGTCGCGACCGGCGCGGCCGCGAAGCCGACGATCGGCGCGCGCCTGCGGGGCGGCGCGGACTGCACGTTGGCGGCGGTCTACGAAGGCGGCGCCGCGCATCGCGCGGGGCTGTCGGCCGGCGACACGCTGATCGCGGTCGACGGGCTGCGCGTGACGGGCACGAACCTCGATGCGCTGCTCGCACGCTACCGGCCGGGCGACAAGGTCGAGATTCACGCGTTCCGCCGCGACGAGCTGCGCACCGCGAAACTGAAGCTCGACGGCCCGGAAGTCACCCGCTACCGGCTGACGGCGGCCGCGAAGCCGGCTGCGGCCACGAAGGCCCGCGAAGCCTGGCTGAAGGGGTAATCGTACGCAAGCGGGTAGCGGGGCACGATCGGCGATTGTTCTGTTGTTGCAACAATCCGTCGCCCTGAACCCGCTTTTTCGCGGTCATGTGGCCACGCACAATGGCGTCACTCGCGCTACCGAAGCGCAACCCCACCCGGAGCCTGACATGACGACCATTCTGCAAATCAATTCCGCCGCGCGTTCGCAAGGTGCGCAATCCACGCTGCTGTCCAACGAACTGACGGCAAAGCTGCAACAATCGAACCCCGGCGCGAACGTCGTGGTCCGCGACCTGCTGGCCGATGCGCTGCCGCACCTCGACGAATCGGTGCTCGGCGCGTTCTTCACGCCGGCCGACAAGCGCACCGCGGAACAGAATGCGATCGTCGCGAAGAGCGATGCACTGATCGCCGAACTGCAAGCGGCCGACATCATCGTGATCGGCGCGCCGATGTACAACTTCGGCATCTCGTCGCAACTGAAGACGTACTTCGACTGGATCGCCCGCGCAGGCGTCACGTTCCGCTATACCGAGAACGGTCCGGAAGGCCTGATCAAGGGCAAGAAGGTTCACGTGGTGACGGCGCGCGGCGGCAAGTACCTGGGTACGCCGAACGATAGCCAGACCCCGTACCTGCGTTCGTTCCTCGGCTTCATCGGCCTGACCGACGTGAATTTCATTCACGCGGAAGGCCTGAACCTCGGCCCGGACGCGCAGAGCGCCGCGCTGGCCAGCGCACGCGAAGCGATCGCCGCCGCGTAACGCGTCAGGTCGATGCGGGTGCGATGCACCCGCTGCGTCGCCCGATGAAAAAACGCCGCGTCCTTTCGGGGACGCGGCGTTTTTGCATTCGGCCGGCGAACTCGCCGCAACCGAGGCCGTTACGCGAGCGTTTCGGCTACGTCCGGCAGGCGCCAGTCGATCGGTTCGCGGCCGGCAGCGGCCAGATAGTCGTTCGCGAGCGCGAAATGGCGGCAGCCGAGGAAGCCGCGGTGCGCGGACAGCGGCGACGGATGCGGCGCTTCGAGCACGCAGTGCGCGTTCGCGTCGAACAGCGCGCGCTTGGCCTGCGCGTGCGCGCCCCACAGCATGAACACGAGCCCGCGATGACGGCCGGCGAGCTCGCGGATCAGCGTGTCCGTGCATTGCTCCCAGCCGCGCTTCGCATGGCTCGCGGCCGCGCCGCGCTCGACCGTCAGCACGGTGTTGAGCAGCAGCACGCCCTGGCGTGCCCACGTGTCGAGGCAGCCGTGACGCGGCGTGTCGTGACCGAAGTTCGCGGCGATTTCCTTGAAGATGTTGCGCAGCGACGGCGGCGTGCGGACGGCCGGCGGCACCGAGAACGCGAGGCCGTGCGCCTGCGGCGTGCCGCGGTCGTCGCCGTGGTACGGGTCCTGGCCGAGGATCACGACCTTCACGTCGTCGGGATGCGTCAGGCGCAGCGCGCGGAACACGTCGGTCGGGTAGACCGTCTTGCCGGCCGCACGCTCTTCGTCGACGAAGCGGCACAGCGGCGCGTACGCGTCGCTGTCGGTGAACGGTTTCAGCACGTCGCGCCAGACGGCCGGCAGCGCGTCGAATTGCG
>NZ_BCPP01000796.1:0-3429 GCF_016586125.1 Burkholderia sp. E168m23 | reverse complement strand
GGGAGCCGCGGCGCCCTGAAACCGCCATTTTAAGACGTCATCCGGCGGCACTGCACCGCGCGGGGCGAAAAAAAGACGGCCCGCGGGCCGTCCTGGTGTCCGTTTGACGCCCGCCGGCCCGCGCGCGGGCCGGGGAGGGGGCGTGCTCAGCGGGCGCCGGCGTCCCAGCGCGCCGTCGCTTCGGCGACGCGCCGGCCGAATGCCTTGCCGGTCTCGAGGTCGCCCGGCAGCGGCCCCTCGTCGGGCGTCGCATCCGCCGGCGATTGCGCGAGCAGGCCCGTGGAGCCGCCGAGGTAATTGATGTCGTTACGCGTGGCCGCCTTCGAGTTCGCCGGCATCAGGCTCGTGCCGACCCACACCATCCCATGCTGCATCGCCAGCGTGACGAAATATTGAATCGTCGAGAACTTGTCGCCGTTCATCGTCGCGGAGTTCGTGAAGCCCGCGGCGATCTTGTCCTTCCACTTCTGCGTGAACCACGCTTTCGACGTGGCATCGGCGAACTGCTTGAACTGTGCCGACGGGCCGCCCATGTAAGTGGGCGCGCCGAAGACGATCGCGTCGGCCGCGTCGAGCGCGGCCCAGCCTGCGTCGTCGAGGTCGCCGACTGCGATCAGGCGTACGTTCGCGCCGGCATCCTGCGCACCCGCGTGCACGGCTTCGGCCAGTTTCTGCGTATGACCGTAGCCGCTGTGATAGACGATGACGATGTTCGACATGAAGCGTTCTCCGGAAAGGGACGGGAACGGCGGACCGCAGGCTCGCCGCGTCACGCGTCGCCGGCAGGCGGCGCGACGGTCGCGCGGCAGGACATGCCGTGACCGGTGACGACGAGTCTAGCAAGCCGAAATGACGAGACAACGTGCGTGCGCGGCGCACTGAAATTCGCGGTGGCCGGCAATCGCGGCGGCGGTGCCCCGCAGGACGTGGCTACTGCCCGTAAGTGACCGTGAGTTGCGCGGTGCCGATCGCGAGCGTGCCGATCTCGTGCTCGAACATCGGCGCAGGGCGGCCCTGCGAGACGCGCAGGTCGGTGCCTTTCAGCGCGTAGACGGTGATCACGTAGCGATGCGGCTTGCCGGGCGGCGGGCACGGGCCGCCGTAGCCGTCGAGCCCGAAGTCGTTGCGCGCCTCGCTCGCGCCGATGCGGCGCAGGAAGCCGGAGGCGCTGGCGTCGGCCGGCAGGCTCGTGACGGTCGCCGGGATGCCCGCGACGGCCCAGTGCCACCAGCCGTGCCCGGGCGCGTCGGGATCGAAGATCGTGACCGCATAGCCGCGCGTGCCGGGCGGCGGGTTGTGCCATGCGAGTTGCGGCGAGCGGTTCGCGCCCTTGCAGTCGCCGCGATCGAACACGTTCGCGAGCCGCACGCGCGCGCCGGGCGTCAGGTCGTCGCTCGTCACGGTGAACGGGCCTTCGGCACGCGCGGGCAGCGCCGCGAAAACGGCGGCGCACAGGAGGGCGGAGAGGAGAAACGGAGAAGGACGACCCGATGGCGCAGGCGGAGTGATCCGGCGATCCACACGCATATGGCGCTTCTCCCGTCACGTGGGCCGGGCCGAACCGCCCGGCATTGTTGGCGTTGTATGTTGCCCGCAGCGCTGAGGGCGGCGATGGATCAAGTCTAGCATTAGGGTTCGATGAGCGACGCCCGCCGTCGCGCGCGATTGCGATCGGTCAGCGCGCCGGTCGACGGACGAAAAAAAACCGCCTGCGATCAAGCAGGCGGTTTTCCTGGCCAGTGCGCCGGCACGCGTGCCGGCGTGGCGTCATTCCTTCGGGGCCGTCGCGCCGCCGTGCGCGGCCGACCATTCGGCCGGTGCGTGCAGGAATTTCTCGACTTCGTCGAGCGTCTTCGTCTCGAAGTAGCCCGACGCCTTCGCGACGCGCAGCACGTCCCACCACGTCGCGAGCGCGTGCAGGTCGACGTCGATGTCCTTCAGGACCGACACGCTTTCCTTGAAGATGTCGTAGTGGAACAGCACGAAGCAGTGGTTCACCGTCGCGCCCGCGGTGCGCAGCGCGTTGACGAAGTTGATCTTGCTGCGGCTGTCGGTGGTCAGGTCTTCCACCAGCAGCACGCGCGAGCCTTCTTCCAGATGGCCTTCGATCTGCGCGTTGCGGCCGAAACCCTTCGGCTTTTTACGCACGTACTGCATCGGCACCATCATCCGGTCCGCGATCCATGCCGCGAACGGGATGCCGGCCGTCTCGCCGCCCGCCACCGCGTCGATCTGCTCGAAGCCGATGTCGCGCGTGATCGTCGTTTCCGCCATTTCCATCAGCGCACGGCGCACGCGCGGATACGAGATCAGCTTGCGGCAGTCGATATAGACGGGGCTTGCCCAGCCGGACGTGAAGATGAACGGTTTTTCGGCATTGAAGTGCACCGCCTGCACTTCGAGCAGGATTTTGGCGGTCGTATCCGAGATCGACTGACGATCGTAGCCTGTCATGGGCATTCCTTGGGTGATGAGCGAGGAGCGGGCGCGGGCCCGGTGGCGCAGCAAGGGGAACCTGCCCGAAGGGCCGGGGCGCGATCGGCGGACCAATCGCATCGCTGCGCGCGTAGCCCGCTATTTTACCCGATTCAGGCCGGTTTTCGGCGGAATTCGCGCGGGTTCGCCATGCCGCTCACCACCGGCGAAACAAACGGGGCACGACCATCCGATGCTGATGCCGGGGATGCGGCGGTGCACCAACGGAGGTCATTTAGGGGGTGTACACTAGGCGGCCCTAAGAAATCGTTCAGTACTTTGGACCTTCCTCTTGCCATCCGCCAAGGTTCGATGGCGTGCCGATCCGGCGCGTCGCGGGCCGTCTCGCAGTCGACCATCCCCTCGATTCAAGCAGACGCGGCCGAAGGTGCTGTGTACTGAGTCGTCAATATTTCGCATGTCTCTCGCAGGTCAATCATGGACGAACAACTGAAGCAGGCCGCTCTCGCTTATCACCTGAACCCGAAACCCGGCAAGATTTCGGTCACCCCGACCAAGCCGCTGTCGAACCAGCTCGATCTGTCGCTCGCGTATTCGCCCGGCGTCGCCGCTGCGTGCGAGGCGATCCACGCCGATCCGCTCGACGCGCAGAAGTACACGTCGCGCGGCAACCTCGTCGGCGTCATCACGAACGGCACCGCCGTGCTCGGCCTCGGCAACATCGGCCCGCTGGCCGCGAAGCCGGTGATGGAAGGCAAGGGCTGCCTCTTCAAGAAATTCGCGGGCATCGACGTGTTCGACATCGAACTGTCGGAGTCCGACCCCGACAAGCTCGTCGAGGCGATCGCGATGCTCGAGCCGACGCTCGGCGGCATCAACCTCGAGGACATCAAGGCGCCGGAGTGCTTCTACATCGAGCAGAAGCTGCGCGAGCGCATGAAGATTCCCGTTTTCCACGACGACCAGCACGGCACCGCGATCATCGCGTCGGCT
>NZ_BCPP01000795.1:0-3431 GCF_016586125.1 Burkholderia sp. E168m23 | reverse complement strand
CGCGTAATAACTTCGTATAGCATACATTATACGAAGTTATACGATGCCCCGGACCCATACAGACAGGAGACTCGTCATGACGATTCAGAAGATCACGCCTTTTCTCTGGTATTCGACGGAAGCCGAAGAAGCAGCGGCCTTCTATGCCGGCATCTTTCCGGATTCGCGCATCGTGCGCGTCACGGCGGTGCCCGGCACCGACAGCACGCGGATGGTCGAATTCGATCTGTTCGGGCAGCCATTTTTTGCGATGAGCCACCCGCGCACGGAGGCGTTCAACCACACGATCTCGCTGCTCGTCAGCTGCGCGGACCAGGCGGAACTCGACCGCTACTGGAGCGCCCTGCTCGACAACGGCGGCACGGCCGACGGCTGCGGCTGGTTGCGGGATCGTTATGGCGTGTCATGGCAGATCGTTCCGGAGGCGCTCATTCCGATGATGGCCGATCGCGACGCGGTCAAGGCGGGACGCGTGGCCGCCGCGATGATGCAGATGACCAAGTTCGACGACGCCGCGCTGAAGGCAGCCTTCGCGGGCACCGCGGGCTGACGGAGCGCGTCGGGCCGCACTCGCGTGACGCCGCGCCGGGTCGTCTGCACGGGCTCGGCTCGACGGGCTGCGCGTGTAGCGGGCTTGCATGCGTTTGCTATCCGTGGGCCGACCGGTAACCCGGTGGCGTACGTCATTGGCGTACGTCGTTTGCGTACGTCGCTGGCGCCCGTCGCTACGCCGACAGCATCGACTCGACCGTCCGCCGCGCGTAGCCGATGAATTCGGCCAGCGGTCCGCCCGACAGGATTGCCGCGCCCGCTTCGCCATCGAGATAGGCCGCTCGCGCAGCGGCTACGATCGGCCGGTGCACGTCCGGCAGGCGCTCCAGCACCCACGTCGCGGCGACGTCCTTCGGCGCGATCGCGCCGGTCGCGGCGCTGTACCAGATGCGTGCGAGCGCGAGCACGATGTTGCACGCGTCGCCACGCCAGTCCGGTTCGGCTTCCCACTGCGCAACGGTCGCGCGCGGGCACCGGCTCGAACAGCACGTCCGCAGGCGGCCCGACCAGTGCGACACCGTGCTGCCGCGCCTTCGTCAGCAGGATGGCCAGATCGTGATCGACCAGCGGCGGCTCGACGATGCCAGCTTCCAGATCGCCGCGCAGCCATTCGCCGAACTGCAACTCGCGTCGCGCCGGATGACGCCACGGCACCACGTCGTCGTGCGCGACGACGGTGACCTCCAGCGCGCGCATGCCACCGCTGCAACCGGGCGGCGCCGACGCGCCGAGCAGGTCCGACAGCAGTGCGCGTCGCACCGCTTCGTCCGGGCGCACCGCGACCGTCACCAGCAAATCGATGTCGCTGCGCGGTTTCAGGCCGCCGTCGAGCGCCGATCCGAACAGATGGACCGCTTGCAGCGTCGCACCGAGGTGCCGTTCGATCACGGCGCGCGCGGCGGCGAGCTGTGCGGCGATGTCGTGCGGAATGAAGCCCGTCACGACGACAAACCTGGCGATGCGCGCCCGACGGAGCGCGAAGAAACAACACCCGGGCAGCGCCATCGCGCGCGTCGACTTCCCCGCTCCCGATTCGCCGACGATGTCGAGCGTTTCGCCCTGCCGCACCGACACCGACATGCGTCGCGCGAACGAAGCTCGCCGCTCGGCGATGGGGATGCAGATGCGCGACATACGATCCGCCGCGTGCCACGCGTCAGGCAACCCGTCATCGCGACGCCGCCTGTTCGCTACCGCGCGCTTTGCGCGGCGCAATAAAAATCCCCGCACGCTTTCGCGTACGGGGATCTCGGGACATCGCAACGGCTGCCGACATGCATTCGGCAGTCGTTGCGCGGCATTACGCCGCCGCGTCCTTCAGCTTCTTCAGCGCACGTGCCTTCACGCGCACGCTGGCCGGCTTCGCCGGGAACCAACGCTCTTCGCCCGTGAACGGATCCTTGCCGAAGCGCTTCTTCTTCGCCGGCACGACTTGCGCCGTGATCTTCAGCAGACCCGGCAGCGTGAACTCGCCTGCGCCCTTCTTGTGGACCGAGCCCAGCACGACGTTCTCGAGTGCGACGAGCACTGCCTTGACCGCCTTCACTTCGACAGCTGCGCGCTCAGCGATGTGCGTTGCGAGCGATGCCTTCGTGAACTTGTCCTTCAGCGGCGTCGGAGCAGCCGGTGCTGCCTTCGCGACAGCCTTCTTGGCCACTACTTTCTTCGCGGGCGCAGCCTTTTTGGCAGCCACTTTCTTGGTCGCCGGTGCGGCAGCCTTCTTGGCCACCTTTTTTGCGGAAGTCGCCATGTTTCTCCTACCAGGTGTGGTCGTTGGATACACGAAGCGTGCAACGCGCGCGCTTCAACGCCGGATTCTACAAGCGCCTTGACGCTTCGTGCAGTACTTTTATGCGTTTTCGCGGGGTTTCCCGCAGGTTTTGTTGCGCGCGACCGACTTCATCGACGCTCGAGCATCCAAAAACACCTTCACGTATGGGCTCAAACGTGTCCGAACGCGAATTACGTTCGATATTTGCGCACCTATACTGGGCACGCTCAATGCCCGGATGCCTCCATGCGCGAAGTCAGATACGTCAAAGGACTCGACGGCCTGCGAGCCCTCGCCGTCATCCTCGTTTTCCTGTCCCACAAGGGCCATGTCCTTGCCGTCGACGTCGGCAAGCTCGGCGTGTGGACGTTTTTCCTCATCAGCGGATTCCTGATCGTCGGCGAGTTGCATCGCAACCGCCAGGCGGTCGAGCGCGGCACCATGACGCGCCGTCACGCACTCGCGCTGTTCCTCGCGAAGCGCGCGCTGCGGATCTTTCCCGTGTATTACCTGCTGCTCGCCGCGCTCGCGATCGCACACGCGCTGTTCTACCAGCGCGGCGTCAATCTCGGGCTCGCATGGCACGCGGCGTTCCTGTCGAATTACTGGATCGGCGTCGTCAAGGACGGCTGGCCCGGCTCCACGTCGCACTTCTGGAGCCTCGCCGTTGAACAGCAGTTCTATCTGATCGCACCGCTCGCGCTGCTCACGGTGCCCGCCGCGCGACACGTCGCGCTCGGCGTCGCGGCCGTCGTGCTGTGCGCGATCGCGCATCTCGCGCTCTACCTGTCGGACGCGTCGCCGGTGCTGATCTACGCGTTTTCCCCGTGGAATTTCGCGCTGATCGCGCTCGGCGGCGTCGGCGCGATGGCGCTCGCCGATCGCGGCGCGACGGCCGCGCGCCGCGTGCCGCCCGGCTGGCTCGGCGCGGCAGGCGTCGTGTTCTTCCTCGTGCTGCCGGCGTTCACGGCGCTGCCCGATGCGGTCGCGGGGCTCGCGGATCTCGGCCTGTCGGCGTCGCTCGCCGCTCTGATGCTGTGGATCGTCAGCGCGCCCGAGCATCCCGTCGTCGCGCTGCTCGACTGGGCGCCGCTCGCCTATCTCGGCA
>NZ_BCPP01000794.1:0-3432 GCF_016586125.1 Burkholderia sp. E168m23 | reverse complement strand
TCGTATAACTTCGTATAATGTATGCTATACGAAGTTATTACGCACCCTCGGTCCGCACCGAACACCGATACCTCGATGGCCCGAACGTTCGGCATCTGGTTCTTCACGGCCTCGTACGCGGCTTTGAACTGGTCCTTCGCTGCGATCAACCGGGTATCGACACCCGTTCCAAACGCCTTGGCCATGACGGAATTGTCGCGCACGATCGGCACATTTTCCATCGCTATACCGACAAAAAGACTGCGCGCAACCGCCCAGCCTGCCTTCATCGGAGCGCCTTTGACATTGTTCTTGAAGTCGTTTTTCGCGTTGCGCCACAGCAGCGTTCCCATCGCCTTGGTTCGTTCCCAGTAGCGCTCCTGCGATGCATTCAACACATTCATCACACGCCGCGCCTGAGCGGGAATGTGCTCGATATCCTTCCTGAGATCCTGGAATGCCTTATCAATCGGTCGAAGCGAAAAATCGCCATCCAGAAATCCATCAAGGAGTTGCTTCTTGACGCCGTCGACGCGCTTTTTTACGTTCGCCTGTTCGATCGGTGTGTTGACACGAGTGAACAACTTGGCAGCCGACTCCGCTCCGCTCAATGCCTTCTTGCCGGCCATCTTGCATGCGGCTACGCCTGCATTGATCCATTCATTGGCTTTAGCTGACTCGTTGAGCGGCGTGCCCAATCCGGAATAATAGAAGCGGAACCAGAACTGATTCGCGGGCCGCCTCGGATCCTCAAGGTCCCGATGCGCCTCCCAAAGCCGGGCGATATTGGAATACTGCGAACTCGACTGATCGTCGATATCGCGATGGCGTCCGAATGCATCGAAGAAAAAGCCCATCCGAATCGTCGCCCCGCACGGCATGCAATCACCCTTCGGGTACATCGTTGCGTTCTGCTTGGCGATTTGTGCGTAGACGGAGGTCGGCGTTGCATCATCTGGATCAAGTTTGACTTTATCAGCCATGCTTTTTCTCCTCCACGCGTGCCGGCGGAATCAGCCCATCAGGGATGGGTGGCACCGCAACCGGTTCGAACTTGTCACTCGTCAATTCGGCCTGGATGTTTTTCGGCAACGATTGCATAGACTTCGCGAAGGCCCCCGGCTTGCCCGCATCCGCTTGCAACATGCGCTGGATCTCCGGATGCGAGTCAAAGCGACTATTCACGAGCAGATTGTAGTAAGCGTACTGTTTCAGATCGTCGAGATCGGTGAGGCGGTATTTCAGCCATGCCATTGCGACAACTCGCGCAACACGGCGAAACTGCTGGTCTTCACGCTCGTCGTACCGCTTGCTCAATTGCGCCTGATACCGGCTCGCCATCCAGCGCGACACATCGATCATCGGAACACGCGATTCATCTATCAGCGCGCCGGGAAACTGAAGCTCGACGTGGCGATCCGGATAGAAGTGAACCTCGAGAATTCGATCACCTATCTTCTCGGGAACCGGTGACGGAGACAACGTCGCTTTTGCCTCTCCGTGAAGCGTTTCCTCGTTGCCTTTGTGCCACTGGTCGACGTCGACATAATTCCATTTGACCGTGAACTCGGTTCCCTGGAGCTTGTAGCAACACGTCACGCCGCCGCCACCGCCCGGCAAACTATTCCCTCCGCCTGCCTTGTTTCCGTGGGCATCGGTGATGGTAAACCCGTCCAGGTTGTACGGCAGATAGTTGTGGGCGATAACCGAAACGCCACTATATGTCGGCTCTGACTTGCCGCACGCCGCCATGGCCGTCACGAGCAGACACCCTGCCAGAACACGGTTCGCTAGACCTGAAAATCTCGTCGCTCTATTCACTGACATTTTCCTTCCGAAGATTGTCCAGCATGCGTTACCGACATATCGGCGCATCGGTATTGTTCCGTCTGCCACGCAAGCCGCCCTTCTTTCATTCCGCGAGCAGTTCTCCGCACAATCAACCATGCAGAGCCTCGTCCACACGCGCTAACGGCAGCAAACCGTCAGCTATCGGCGGTGCAGCTACCGCCACGAATTTCCCGCTTGCCATCTCGGAGCGCACCTGATTCGAAAGCGACAGAGCCCACTTTGCAAATGCACCCGGCTGGCTGGCTGCGGTCTTCAATATGCGCTGAGCGTCCGGATGCGTATCGAATTGGCTGTTGATGAGCAAACTGAAGTAGGCGTACTGCTCCAAATCGTTACGGTCGGTCAGACGATATTTCAACCATGCAGACGCCACGATCCGGGCAACACGACGAAACTGCTGGTCCTCGCGCTCGTCGTATCGCTTGTCCAGTTGCCCTTGATACTGCTTCACCCATTTCACGACTTCGATGATCGGTAGCCGTGCATCATCAAGCATCTGGCCGGGAAACTGGAACTCGACATGCCGGTCCGGAAAGAAGTGCGCTTCGAAAATCCGGGAACCCACATCGTCCGGCGACCGGGACGGCGGCATCGACACCTTCGCCTCGGCACGGAACGTCTGCTTGTCCCCTTTGTGCCACTGGTCGACATCGTAGTACTCCCACCTGACCGTGAATTCCGTCCCCTTGAGCTTGTAGCAACATCTCAAGCTCCCGCCACCCGCTCCCGGTGGATCATCGCCACCGCCACTCGCCTTATTCCCGTATGCGTCGGTAATGGTGAAACCACTCATGTTGTACGGCAGATAATTCCGGCCCATCACGGAAATTCCGCTATACACCGGCTCCGACTTGCCGCACGCGCTCAAGCTGAAAGCGACCGCGAGCAGCCCCACCACGAGCCCGGATCTACGCCACGTCACTACGCGCCTCCAGCAATTCCCGCTCGTGTGCATCGCGAATCGTGTCCCACGTCGCATCGTCGATAGAGGCCAGTGCCGCATCGACGCTCGTTTCTCCTCGCGAAGCCGCCTCGAGCCACGGCTTCACGACCGGATGCTCGTCGAACCGCGGCGAAACCAGCACAGCCGTCACCACGTAGCACTGCAATTCCGCTTCCTCGACGATCCCGTGTGCCGTCGCTCGAGCGAGTTGCTCGACAACCAGATCATGCAGCCCCACATCGGACAGGTGATCGACCATCGCCCCCATCGTCTCGCGGAACTTCAGCACGAGCTTGTCCGGATATCCGAGCTCGATCAGTTGCGCATGCTGTCGCTCGCTGAGACCCGGCGCATCACCCACCGGTACCGCACCTTCACTCGCCGGCATGTCATTGCGCCACACGACCTCGTCGAGCCGCCTGTCGCGATATCGGATCTCGCCGAACGGCGCAACGAACTGCTGCGCCTGCGTATCGCTCCACACCTGTCGAAGTCGCCCCAATACATGGTTGTCGAAAAAAAACAGGTAGTACGCGCGGCCGTTGGGCAGCTTGTACTGCACGTATTGGCGCAAATGCTGATCGAGCGCATCGAACGACCAAGTCGACCACAGCCACGTCACCGCATGCAGGTCGACCGCCTCCAACCACAGCTGGCGC
>NZ_BCPP01000793.1:0-3434 GCF_016586125.1 Burkholderia sp. E168m23 | reverse complement strand
GGGTGGCCGCGCGATGTTCGATCGCGTGCACGCGGGCCGCAAACGTCAGTTCGGGGGCGGGTAGCGCGGGGGTATGGGCAAGCAGGCTGCAGTAGCCGCATGCGTGGAGATGGGCCTGCAGGCTTTTCGTCGCCGTATCGGCGGACGGCGTGCCGGCGGCCGGCGCGGACGAACAGTAGCCGGCCAGCAGCGCGTCGACGCGCCCTTGCGTGGTCAGCGCCTGCGAGATCGTCGGCGCGAGCGCCGTCATCAGGATGGCGAGCATCCCGATCAGACTGCCGATCTTCCGGAGGCGACGACTCAGCATGCGATGCGCGGCGGCGGGTGGACGACGATGCGGCCGATTATGCCACGCACGCCGGTTCGCCGGCCGGCACCGACGTGCGGCATCGCGGCGCGCTACGCGGGCTGCGCCAGGTACTTCGCGATCAGCGTCATCTGCGCGGCCCAGCCCTGGTCGTTCATGTCGCGCGCCGTCGCGCGACGCGCTTCGATCAACTGGTCGAAACCCGTTTCGGTGACCGTGAGCAGCGTGCCGCCGGCCTGCGGCGCGAGCGTGAAGGTGACGAGCGTCATCGGCTCGGACGCATAATCGAATTCCGGATCGATCGCGAACGGATGCCAGCGAAACGAGAACAGTTGCTTGGGTTCGATGCGGTCGACGACGATTTCGAACACAGTGCCCGCATAGGGCTCCTGCGCCTTGGCGACGTCGTCGTCGACGCGGGTGGGGGTGATGCGGCCGAACAGCGACTGGCCGGCCTCGAACGGGCCGTCGAACGACACGCCGAACCACTGGCCGAATTCGCCGGAATTGCTCACGGCTGCCCAGACGCGGTCGGGCGACGCGGCGAGCAGCGTCTGTTTTTCGATGCGATCGGTTGGCTGGACCATCACGTTCTCCATGCAGGATAGAGCGTTGCAGGACGACGCGCGCGGTCGCGCGCCGCGTCTAGTCGAGCATGACCGCGTCGGGCACGTCGAGCACGAGGTCCGACGTCGCGACGGCCACGCACGGCAGCGTATAGCCGTCGGCTTTTTCCTCGCGGGAGAGCCCCGGCCATTCGATCGTGTAGCGTACGCTGCCGCTGACGATCCGGCAAAGGCAGCTTCGGCACGTGCCGTTGCGGCACGAGCGCGGCAGCGACACGCGCGCGAACGCGGCGGCTTCGAGCAGGGTGAGCGAATCGGGCGCGTCGAAGGTCGCGCCGAGCGGCTCGATGCGCACGAGGGGCGGGTGATCTGGATCGGTCATGACGGAAGCGGGTGGCGGTTCGGCGGCAACGCGCCAAGCATACCCGAACCCGCCGGCGGCCCACGGCCGCCAGCCGTGGGGGTCAGTGCCGCCGCAGATACCGGTACACGGTATTGCGGGCGAGGCCGAGCTCGCGCGCGGCCGCCGATACGTTGCCGCCGTGCCGCGCGAGCACCGCGTCGATCATCGCGGCCTGATGGCTTTGCAGCGTCGTGCCTTCGCGCCTGCCAGGCGACGCGGGCGATACGGCTGGCGTGTCGCCCGTCGGCGTAGCCGGCGCATCGTCGCAGTCGAGCCAGAAATCGTCGGGCAAATGCGCGAGCGTGATTTCGGCTTCGTCTTCGGCGAGCATGCCGGCCGTGCGCAGCACGTTGGTCATCTGCCGCAGGTTGCCGGGCCAGCGGTGGCGCGCGAACGCATCGAGCACGTCGGCCGCCAGACGGCGCGGCATCGGCTCGCTGCGCGCGAGCCGCGCAAGGATGCGCTCGACGAGGGCCGGCAGGTCGGTGCGCGCGGCAAGCGCCGGCAGCGTGACCGCGAGCCCGTTGATCCGGTAGAACAGATCCTCGCGGAACGTGCCCTCCGCGATCATCGCGCGCAGGTCGCGGTGGGTCGCACAGACCACCCGCACGTCGACCGGCACCGCGCGTGCGCCGCCGAGCGGCATTACCGCGCGCTCCTGCAGCACGCGCATCAGCCGCACCTGCTGCGCGAGCGGCATGTCGCCGATTTCATCGAGAAACAGCGTGCCGCCGTCGGCCTGCGCGATCTTGCCGGGGCTGCCGCGCTTGCGTGCGCCCGTGAACGCGCCGTCTTCATAGCCGAACAGCTCGGCCTCGATCAGCGAATCGGGCAGCGCCGCGCAGTTGACCGCGACGAACGGGCCGTCCGCGCGCGGCGACGCCTGGTGCAGCGCGCGGGCGAGCCATTCCTTGCCGGTGCCGGTCTGCCCGAGGATCAGCAGCGGCAGGTCGCGCCCGCGAATCTTCGCGACGCGTTCGAGCACGGCGGCCATGCGCGCGTCGCCGGTGTCGAGCGTCGCGAACGTGATCGCATCGGGGTCCGGCGCACGCACGCGTGCGGCCGGTGCCGGCGGCGTGACGGCGACGGTCGTTTTCTGCGCTTCCGGAAATTCGCAGCGCGCGAGCACGCGCACGCCGGTCGACAGCGTGAGGCGGAACGTGGCGCCCGGCGCGCGCGCGGCCTGCTGCGCGAGCTGGCCGAAGCGCATGCCGAACAACGCGTCGCTGGCCTGATGCTGCAGTGCATCGAACGATGCGCCGAGCTGGAATTGGGCGCTGCGGTTCGCGGCGATCAGGCCGCCGTCGGGGCCGAACGCGACGAGCCCGGCGAACAGCGAATCGACGCAATCCTCGTGGGCGTGAAAGCGCAACCGCAGCGCTTCGCCGCACTGGTTCGCGAACAGGTGGTTCTCGATCAGTTGCGCCGACATCCGCACGAGCGCGAGCGTATGCGGGCTGGCGCCGCGCGGGTCGCCGCTCACGTCGAGCGTGCCGAGCGTGCGGCCGAACGGATCGACGATCGGCGCGCACGCGCAGGTGAGGATGTGGTTCGCGCGCAGGAAATGTTCGGCACCGTGCACGACCACGGCCTGACCCGACGCGAGCGCGGTGCCGATCGCGTTGGTGCCGCGTGCGCCCTCGGCCCACGACACGCCGTTGCACAGCGCGACGCGGTTGGCTTTCTCGATGAAGTCCGCGTCGCCGATGCTGTGCAGGATCACGCCGTCGGCGTCCGTCAGCAGCACGAGGCTTTGCGTTTCGGCGATCTGCGCGTGGAGGTCCTCCATCACCGGGCGGGCGTGCGAGAACAGCGTGTGGTTCGTGTCGAGCAGTTCGCGCAGCGCGATGCGCGACAGCGGCGAGAAATCGGGGCGTTCGTGCGCGCGCAGGCCGACCGCGGTCGAACGCGCATGCGCCTGCGCGAGCAGGTCGGTGCGACCCGTGGTGGCGGGCAGCACGTAGGGTTGCGGCATGGTTTGTCTCCTGTTCCCGGGGCCGTCGGGGCGACCGGATCGGAATCGGCGGCGGAGTGCGGCTCCGCTCGCGGTGCACCATTCGGCGCGACAGCCGACCGTCCGGGTACGCATCATCATACAAGCGCCACGTGCGATGCGCGACTGCCGACAAAATCCCCTTGCTTTCAGGCGCCCGCCTGC
>NZ_BCPP01000792.1:0-3436 GCF_016586125.1 Burkholderia sp. E168m23 | reverse complement strand
GCGGAACGCGTCGAGCAGTTCGCGGGTGCGGGCGATCACCGGCGCGACCGGGTGCGCGGTGGGGAGGGCGACGATGCCTTTCTGCAGGTCGATGACGACCAGCGCCGTGTTCGTGTCGAGACGCGTTGCGCTCATGATGGGCTCCGGGGAAAAGGGCAAGGAAAGCCGGCGCGCATGCAGCGCGGCGCGCCGGCCGGGTTCATTGCTCGCCGATGCGGCGGATCAGCGGGATGGCCGCGGCGAGCGTGTCGATGTCTTGCGGATCGAGTTTCTCGATCGCGGCGCCAAGCCACTGGTGTTTCGCGGCGTTGCGCTTGCGCCGCGCGGCGAGGCCGGCGGCGGTGAGTTTGAACAGGATCTGGCGGCCGTCGGTCGGATGGGGCTCGCGCTCGACGAGTGCGTCTTCCTCGAGGCTCGCGAGAATCGTCTTCATCGATTGCGGCTTCATCGCTTCGGCGCGCGCGAGATCGGCGGTCGTCATCGGCCCGTGCCGTTCGAGCCGCGCGAGCGCGCTCGTCTGCGACATGCCGAGTCCTTCCGAATCGACCTCGGAGCGCAGCCGGCGGATGAGCTGGCCGACCGCGAGGGTCAGGTCGGCGGCGACGGTTTCGGCGGAAACGCCGGGTTTGCGTGGCGGGTTCATGCGGCCAATCATAGAACACGACAGTTAAACTTGCAAGTTTAACTGTCGAATTGATCGCCGGCTGGTGGCGCTGCCCGGTGCGATTACGTGCGTCGATGCGCGACCGGTACGACTTCGCTGTATCGCGGAGTCGCGTTTTCGTGCAGCAGATCGCCGAGGTACTGGCCAAGTTCGTCCGCGCTGAGCGAGGACGGAATCTGCAGATTGGCCGGGCGCCGCTTGCCTTCGGCGCCGAGATCGAACACGGCCCAGCGACCGTCCGTGCGCACCACGGCGAGCAGCCGACCGAACGCGTTGAAGCGGTATTCGTCCTGCATGGCGTCGCTCCCGTCGCGTGAGCTCGCCGGCTGCCCGTGTCCGTCTACTGGATCGAACAGGACAGCCAGCGATGGATTTTGATTGCGTCGCTCGATACGCCGGCACGCGTCGCCGCGCCGAGCAGCACGACCGTTTCCCGGCGGCCTTTCACGCGCATGCGCATCACGACGCCGTGCCCCGATTCGTTGATGAAGCCGGTTTTCTGCAGCCGGATCGGCAGGCGGCGGTAGCGTACGAGCGGGTCGGAATTCACGTACACGAGTTCACCGTCGCCGGGGCGCACGGTGGTCGACAGATCGGTCGAGAAATAGCGGATCAGCGGATCTTGCGCGGCCGCGCCGACGAGCCGCGCGAGATCTTCCGCCGTCGACACGTTGTGCGGCGACAGGCCGGTCGGCTCACGGAAGTGCGTATGTCGCATACCGAGCCGGCGCGCTTCGCGGTTCATCGCCTTGACGAACGCGGCGCGCCCGCCCGGATAGTCGCGGCTCAGCGCGGCGGCCGCGCGGTTCTCCGACGACATCAGCGCGATATGGAACATCTCGCGGCGCGACAGTTCCGAGCCGACCTGCAGGCGCGAACCGGTGAACTTGATCGTGTCGCGATCGCGCGCGGTCACGCGCAGCACGCCGTTCAGCGGACGATCGGCATCGCGCGCGACGACGGCCGTCATCAGTTTCGAGATCGAGGCGATCGGCCGCACGGTGCGTGCGTTGCGCGCCAGCAGCGGGGTGCCGGAATCGACGTCGAGCACGTAGGCCGCGCGCGAATGCAGCGAACCGACCGCGCGGGGGGTGTAGCCGCAACTGGCGAGCAATTTCGGTTTCGCGGGCGGGCGTGGCCGCACGGCGGTCGTGCGTTTCGCGCGCCGCGGCTGCGGCGCGGGTGCCGCGTGGCGTTTGGCTGCCTGATGCGTCACGCGCGAGCGGCGATGCTTGACGGCCTTTTTCTTGCGATGGGGCTTCTTCTTGACGGCCTTCGTATGGGCATGCGGTTGCGCATGGGCGGTGCGATGCGGCTGCACGCGCTGCGCGGACGCGTTCGTGGCGAATGCGAGCAGCAGGAACGACAGGACGAGGATCAGGGTGGTCCGGGCGCGAGGCAGGCGCGCGATGAGGCCGGTCAAGCGAAAGTCTCCTTTTCACGCGCGATGCGGCTGCGCGGAATGCGTGGGCGGTCGGCGGGTGCGGGAAATTATACGGTCGATCGCGCGGCGATGACGATGGGATGACGCGCAATGATGCGTGATACGGGAGGATTCCGGTCGTTTTCGCGCTGCCGGGCAGCGGTGCGGGTGGGGAGAAAGGCGGGCGGGTGCGCAGTTCAGCGCGGCCAGTTCCGCCGCGACACGACCGCGAAACTGATTGCGATCGAACCCGTCATCGCGCGTGGCGGCGCGTCTTCCAGCGCATCGCCGAAGCGAAAGCGGCGGCTGCGCCCGTCCGTGCGTTCGACACGACGTTTCGGCGCGCGGGTATCGGCGGCACCGGCGCATGCGTTTGCACCCGCGACATCGCATGGTGATTCGGCCACGCAGTCGGCCGCTGGATCGAGGGACATGAAGGTGAATTCCGGGAAGGGCATGTCCGTATTGAACGCCATTGCGTTCGATCGGTAAAATGAATATTTCAATCGTTACGATTCCGTTAAAGAATGGAACTGAAACTGCTGCGCACGTTCCTGACGGTCACCGAGCTGTGCCATTTCAGCCGCGCGGCCGATGCGCTGCACATGAGCCAGCCTGCGCTCAGCAAGCAGATCGGCGCGCTGGAAGCAAGCCTCGGCGGCAAGCTGTTCGAGCGCGGCCGGCATGGCGCGGAGCTGACGCCGTTCGGCGAACGCTTCCTGCCCGACGCGCAGGCGCTCGTGCGCGATGCCGACGAAATCCTGGCGCGTGCACGGGAAGCGACCAGTGGCCAGCGCGGGCATTTGCGGCTCGGCATCTGCCTGTCCGTGCTGACGCTCGTGCCGAAGCTGATCGCCGAATTCCGCCGTTGCAATCCGGGTATCGCGGTGACGCTGAGCGACCTGTCGTCGTCCGAACAGACGCGCCGGCTGCGTGCCGGCAAGCTCGACGCCGGTTTCCTGCGTCTGCCGTCGGACGACGGCTTGTCGTCGTTCAAGGTGATCGACGAAGCGCTCGGGCTTGCCGTACCGCCGCACCTGGGCTTCAAGCGCGTGCCGGCCAACCTCGACGTGCTCAACGAGATCGGCTTCATCGCGTTGCAGCGTGCGCGCGGCCCGGGGCTGGCTGCGCAGATCGACCGATGGTGCGTCGAGCGCCGCTTCGTGCCGCACGTGATGCAGCAGGCGGAAGACGTGCAGTCGGTGCTGACCTCGGTCGCGGCCGGCGTCGGCGTCGCGTTCATCCCGTCGAGCGCGCGGTACCTGTTGCGCGATGCGACGGTGCTGCCGCTCGACGGCCGTGACGCGAAGTGGCGCGTGGGGCTCGCGTGGCTGTCCGATCGCGACGAT
>NZ_BCPP01000791.1:0-3444 GCF_016586125.1 Burkholderia sp. E168m23 | reverse complement strand
CCGCCAGGCGGCGTAAATGTCCTGCTCGGCCTCCGCGACCATGATGATCAGCGGCAGTTTCGGCAAATGCTTGAAGTAGTAGAGGCGGCGCACGCCGTCGATCGACGAGGTTTCAGAGAAGGAGCCCTCTCGCGCGGTCTGGAAACGCCGGAACGTTGCGGCCTTGCTGAGGTCGCGGCCGATGGTATGCACATCGTACGGCTGACGCATCACCATCTTGCCGTCTTCGCCGATCAGCGAAATCGAGCCATGTTTGCCAAGCGAAAGCCCGGCGAAGAGCTGATGAAAATATTCAAGATTGACCGCAATAACGGCAATGCCGCCAAACGATCCATCGGGGTTCGAAATCCGCCGCGTAAGCGCGATACTGAGCATGCCTCCCCGCAAACGGGATACGAATGGGTCACTGACATAGAGTCCGACGTTCGGATTGTCGCGGTGGATCGTGAAGTATCGGCGATCGGCGAAATTGCCCTTGCGCGGCTCGTCATAGCCCGAATCCAGGACGATATTGCCGCCTGCATCCATCACGAGCATCGAACCGAGAAATTCCGCGGTCATCGCGTGATCGAACAGCACGGCACGGCGCAAGCTGGGCGAAGCGTCCATCACATCGCGGCGCTGCAACCCATGGATGACGGCCTGCAAAGACAGGTCGTACAACTCGAAATTGCGTTCGATGTCGCGCTCGGCGACAAGTCCGAGGTTGCGTGACGTTTCCCTTGCACGCTCCATCGCGTCGTCGCGGCTCTGCAAGAGTTGCAGCACGCATAGCGCCATGAGCGCGCACGCGATCATGGAAGCAATTGCCACGATGACGTAAGGGGCAGTCCGACGGGGGTGCATGGGTCTCCTCACTGGGAATGAGCGCCCCTCCCGCCGAGCGCAGATTGCTCATACTAAATCAGTTGGGCCGATATTCGCGCTCACTGCGATTGGAAGGGCTCCGCCGTGCGCGATTATAAATACCGAGTGCGAGAAATTGCCCGCTCGTAGCGGGCTTCGGGCGACGGATCGGCCACGAACGAGCCGCGCGAGCTTCGCGTTCTCTTCGGCAAGCGGCTTCTGCCGGCGCGGCTCCGAAGGCGACGGCCCGCCGTACTGCGTCCGCCAGCGGCCGGTTTGAGATCAGACGACGACGCCTCGCACTACGGACAGACGCAGGAACACGGATTGCTGAGAAGGTCGCCCGCGCGGTTGCGGCACATGTCGGCCCGTCACGACACCGACCGACATAACGCGGCGATTCGTTTCCTGTCCGGCATCAATCGCCGGCCCGATGGAGTATTGCCGATCGTTTTGTCACCGGATATCCGGAGTGCGTTAATTCCTAATTCGTCAAATCGCAAGTTTTACCGGCGATGCGGGTAATAATTGCGACCAATTTTCCAATTCAATACGCGAAAAACAAAACATTATTGACTTCGACTTTCCCGTAAATTTAGAATCGCCTACGACGGCTTACGTATCGTTTTCCTCGCCGCTCCGGATTCGCAGCTCACCTGCGCGAAGGCCCTTCGTATCGGCCTTCCCGTAGGAAATCGACGCTCGCCCCTGTCGTTTTCAGCGTTCGGCATTTATCAGCCATTCTGTTAATTTGCCAACCTATTTTCCTTTCGAAGAAGCGCAACACCCCGATTCATTTCGATTATTCGGCAGAGTGAATACAAAGCGAGACCAAACGGACAAAAGATCCGCCGCTTAGAACATCCAGATAAAAAATCGCCAGTCATCAGGAGGGACATCAACATGCATCGCCTTGCGAAGTCGCTGTGTCTCGGGCTCGTCTGCGCCGGCCTGCTGTCGGCCTGCAACGACGACGACGTCAAGTCCACCACCCCGCCATCGAACACCGCCGCGTTGTCGTTCCGCATGGACACCGGCGGCCAGATCAACGCGTTCTACCGGCAGGACAAGGTCGCCGCGCACCTGCTGGTGCGCTCGTCGACGAAGCCGCGCCTGCTGGTGGTGTTCCCCGCCGGCAACAGCGGCACCGGGCTGTGGTTCGACGACACCGCGCAGCCGGTGAACTGGACCCTCGACACGCCGCCGTCGGCGCTGTCGGCGCCGGACACGCACGGCCGCCCGCTGTACGGCATCGGCGCCGACGTGTCGGTCGACACCGGTACGCTGACGATCCGGCAGGGCGTGCTCAGCAACGTGCGCTTCCTGCGCGACTTCAACGGCGGCGCGACGATCCCGCAGCAGATCCTCACCGCGCCGACGGTCCAGGGCAGCACCGCACAATGGCAACGCGACCGGCTCGACGGCGCGCCCGGCTATGCGCTGCGCATCACGCTGCGCGACGGCGGCAGCATCGCGCCGGCAGCGGGCGGCAAGCTCGTGCTCAACGCACCCGCGGGTTCGCACACGCTGAAGCTGCACATCGATGCGCTATCGGGCGAGACGCCGCTGTCGCCGATCACGCACGCCGACCTGTTCGCACCGTCGGTAAATCCCGACCCGGTCAGCCAGAACGTGCTCGAATTCCTGAGCTTCAACGACAAGCTGCTGGCCGGCTCGTGGCAGTACGACACGTACTTCGGCCGCGACACGCTGATCTCGGTCCGCATGCTGATGCCCGTGCTCGAACCCGCGGCGATCGAGGCCGGCCTGTCGTCGGTGCTGAGCCGCCTGTCGGCCGACGGCAAGGTCGCGCACGAGGAAGGCATCGGCGAATTCGCGCTGGTCGACAACCAGAAGAACGGGCGGCCGAACGATGCGACACCGACCTACGACTACAAGATGATCGACAGCGACTACCTGCTCGCACCGATCGCGGCCGCGTGGCTGATCGACGATGCGCGCGGCCAGGCCCGCGCCGCCGCGTATCTGGCGCAGCGCGGCAGCGACGGGCAGACCAACGGCAGCCGCCTCGTCGTCAATCTGCTGCACGTCGCGACGACCGCGCAACCGTTCGCGCAGCAGCCGTCGGTCGCGAACCTGATCCACCTGCGGCCCGGCGAAATCGTCGGCAACTGGCGCGACAGCACCGACGGTCTCGGCGGCGGCGTGTACCCGTACGACGTGAACGCGGTGCTCGTGCCGGCCGCGCTGCGCGCGGCGAACGCGTTCCTCGCCCGCGGCCTGCTCGATCCGTACCTCGATGCCCAGCAACGCGCGACGCTCGCCAACACGGCGAACCAGGCGGTCACGTGGGAAACGCAGGCGCCGCCGCTGTTCCAGGTCAGCGTGCCGGCCGCGCAGGCGGCCACCGACGTGTCGGCCTATGCGCCGTCCGCTGGCGTGCCGGCCGGCGCCGCGCCCAACGCACCGCTGGCCTTCTACGCGCTGTCGCTCGACCAGCAGGGCAACCCGATTCCGGTGATGAATTCGGACGGCGGTTTCGCGCTGCTGTTCGGTACGCCGCCGGACGATCAGCTCCAGCGGATCGTCAGTGACGTCACGCGGCCGTTCCCGACCGGGCTCGTGACGGATGTCGGG
>NZ_BCPP01000790.1:0-3442 GCF_016586125.1 Burkholderia sp. E168m23 | reverse complement strand
TGCAACAGCTCGACGCGCAACTGCGCAGCCAGCAGCACGCGGCCTGATACGGCGATGCTCGCGCCCCTTGCCCCCGTGGCGGCCGCCGCCGTCCAGCCGGCCCCGGCGACCGCGCTGACCGTGCAGGCGCTCGCGTACCGGCGCGTCGCGCCGTCGCGCGACGGCGCGGCCGTGCCGCTCGACGATACGGCCCGCGCGATCGGCACGCTCGCGTGCGCCGAACGCGAGCGGCTGTGCGGTGCGATCGGCGCGGACGACTACGTGGTCAGCTCGACGATCCTGTCGATGCTGCTGATGAACGATTCGCCGCAGCATCGCGTGTTCGCGCAGGCCCTTGCCGGCGCGAACGACTACACGCCCGACTGGATGACCTGCTCGTACGAATGCGCGGGCTGGGGCTACGTGCTGCGCCGCGCGCTCGCGACCGCGGCGGAAACCGGGCCGCGCACGCTGCTGCTGCAGATCGTCGACGTCGACGTGCACGGCTACACGTACTGGCACGGCAATCCCGCCTGGGGGCGCTCGGGCTTCGGCGTCTGCACGCTGCTCGTCGACGTCGGCCGCGAACCGGCGCAGTCGGTCATCGCGGACGCCGCGCCGCCGGCCAGCGCGGTCGTGCGGCTCGGCCGCGACATCCGCACGTTCTGCGCGGCGCGCCCCGGCCTGCACGCGGCGCTGCCGTTCTTTCCGGCCACGTCGCGCCGCGCGCTGCTCGCGTCGGTCGGCAAGACGCCGCTGCTGCCGGACGGCCACGGCGTGTTCGGTCATGCGTTCGGCAGCGACCCGTGGCTGTCGGTGCTGCTCGCGCACCGCGACGGCGACACGCCGCGCCGCGCGGCCGTCTGCTCGCTCGCGCTGAACGGCTATTACGCGATCGCCGACGTCGCGTTCGCGCCGGACGCGACGTTTTCTCTCGACGGCGAGGCGTGACATGGTGCGACCCGTTCACTTCACCTACCGGATCGAGCGCGACGCGCGACAGCCCGTGGCGGTCGCGGCCAGCGCGTACCGGATGCCGCTCGACACGCCGGCCGACTATGCACGCGCCGCGCTCGCGGAAGCGGCCGGCGATGCGTACGACGCGGGCAATACGTCCGACGTGGCCGGCGGCGAGCGCCGCGTGCTGCTCGACCATGTCCAGTATTTCGCATTCCTCGCGGAAGTCACCGCGCGGATTCGCGACGCCGTGCATCCGGATGCCCGCCTGTTCATCGAGGTGTGCGCACCGTACTTCGGCGCGCTGCCGGCCGAACTGCTTGCCCCGCACGTGCTGCTCGGCGTGCACCTGTACGACGAAGCATTGCGCGACGCATCGCGCGGCGCGCCGGTCGTGTGGATCGGCGACCGCATCCTGCGCGATGCGGAATTCGCCGGCGACAACCGCGTGTGCTGCGCGATCTGGCCCGCGCGGCTCGCCGATGCGTTCGACGCGCAACTGCGCGGCGCGTGGCCGTCGTTCGCGATCCGTCTCGAACCGCACCCGGGCGCGTCGCGCGCCGCCGCCCCGTTTACCGATTCCGCCCATCATTCCGGCGCCGCCGCGCGGCCGGGGAGACCCTGACATGAATGACACGCTTACCGTGATGCAGGACACGGCCGATATCCGCTGGTCGATGCCCGTCGACGCGCTGATGTCGAACGACTACGCACTGCGCGAAGAGGCGCTGAACCGGCTGTACGAGAAGGCGAAGGCCGCGCAGTGGGACGTCGCGACCGACGTCGACTGGAGCCACGACCTCGACCCGGCGAACCCGCTCGGCATGCCCGACCCGACGCTGCTGATCTACGGCACCGAGCTGTGGGGCAAGCTCGCGGACGCCGACAAGCGCGAGGTGCGCCATCACGCGCAGGGCTGGCTGCTGTCGCAGATCCTGCACGGCGAGCAGGCCGCGCTGATCTGCGCGTCGAAGCTCGCGTCGGCCGAGGACGGCCTGAGCGCGCGGCTGTGCGCGGCCGCGCAGATGATGGACGAAGCGCGCCACGTCGAGGCGTACGCGAAGCTCGTCAACGAAAAGCTCGACGTCAGCTACCCGATGAGCCGCTCGCTGAAGGGGCTGCTGCACGACACGATCACGAGCAGCGCGCTCGACATGACGAACCTCGGGATGCAGGTGCTGGTCGAGGGCATCGCGCTGTCGATCTTCCAGAGCGTCGTCGCGTACAGCACCGATCCGTTCATCAAGGACCTGTTCCTGCGAATCCAGCGCGACGAAGCACGCCACTTCGCGGTCGGCCGGATCACGCTGTGCCGCGTGTATGCGGAGATGAGCTCGCACGAACTGCGCGAGCGCGAGGAGTTCATCTGCGAAGGCGCGGCCGTGCTGTACGAGCACCTGTGCGCGGACGACATCTGGGAACCGATGGGGCTGTCCAAGCGCGAATGCAGCGCAATGGTGCGCGAATCGCCGGTGTCGAGCTCGATCCGCCGCTCGATCTTCCGGCGCCTGGTGCCGACGATCCGCGAGATGGGGCTGCTCACGCCGACCGTGCAGGCGACCTTCGAAAAGCTCGACGTCCTCGACTACGCGGCGATGCCGCTCAACTGAACCATGACGACGACCTCCTCCCAAGCGTCACGCGATTTCTGGATCGGCATCGACGCGGTGGCGTACGAGCTGCCGGGCCCGCCCGTCGATATCGAGGCCTGGGCCGCCGAACGCGACTATCCGGCTCAGCGGGCGGCCGCGATCGCGCAGTCGGGCAGCCGCTATTTCCACATGGCGCTCGACACGAGCGAGACCGATCTCGCGATCGCGGCGGTCGGCCGGCTGCTCGACACCGCGCGCGTGCATCCGTCCGACGTCGGCGCGATCGTGCACGTCCACACGCAGCAGTTCAGCGTGCCGCCCGCGCCGCGCAGCCTGCCGCACGAAGTGGCCGCGCAATTCGGCATCGAGCCGCTGTGGCTCGGCTCCGTCGCGCAACTGAACTGCGTGTCGGTCGCGGCCGGCATCGAGACGGTTCGCGCGCTGATGCGCCGCCATCCGCAGCTCGACGCGGCGCTCGTCGTGTCGTCCGACCGCGTGTACGGCGAGGATTACCGGATGCGGCAGATGACCGGCGTGCAGTGCGACGGCGCGGCCGCGATGCTGATCGCGCGCAACAGCACGAAGAACCGGCTCGGCGGCATCGCGATCGAGACGCACGCGAAATGGCATCGCGGGTCGGACACGGTCGCCGCGAACGAGGCCGACCTGATCATGATGGAGTGGCCGTACACGCGCCGCGCGATCGACGCGGCCGTCGCGCTCGAGCCGCATGCGCTCGACGCGTACGACCTCGTGCTGCCGCACAACGCCGACCTGCCCGGCTGGAACGCGCTGTGCCGCGCGATGCGCGTGCCCGCCGAGCGGCTCTACGCGGACAACATCCATGCGCGCGGCCACGCGTGCTGTTCGGATTTTCCGATCAACCTGGCCGACGTCGGGCTCGATGCGCTCGC
>NZ_BCPP01000789.1:0-3445 GCF_016586125.1 Burkholderia sp. E168m23 | reverse complement strand
AGCTGCGGCAAACGGAACCGCTCGTGGGTCAGATAGTTGACCGCCCAGGCCGGCTTCAACGCGAACTCGGTCAGCCCCGCGAGCGTCAGCCTGAATGGAATCGAGAAGCCGGTGCGCTTGTCGCGCTCGCGATTGCCGCCGGTGATGCTGTCCACCGTCAGCATCATCACGTTCACGCCGGCCTCCCTCGAGCGGTTCATCATCTCGCGGTTGAGGCCGCGATCCTTGTGAAAGTAGAACTGGTAGACCTGCGGGCCCGGGCTGATCGCACGGGCCTCTTCCAGGCTCACGGTGCCGAGCGACGACACGCCGAACATCGTGTCGAATTTCGCGGCTGCTGCGGCGACGGCCCGCTCGCCGTCATGATGAAACAGGCGTTGCAGCGCGGTCGGCGAACAATAAACCGGCATGCCGAGCTTTTGCCCCATGACCGTCACCGACAGATCGACATCGCGCACGCCGCGCAGCACGTTCGGCACCAGATCGCAGCTTTCGAACGCGCTCGTGTTGCGTCGATACGTGGTTTCATCGTCGGCCGCACCGTCGATGTAATTGAAGATCGGCCCCGGCAACCGCCGCTTCGCCAGTTCGCGGAAGTCGTGGAAATTATGGCAATCGTTCACGCGCATTCGTCACACTCCATTCGGCGCGCGAGCGGCATGCCGGCGGGCCGGCACGCGTCGCTCGCGTCGCTGCGTTCGTTCTATACCGACGGCCGGTGTCCTCGCAAGGGATGGTAGCCGTATCGGCACCCGGAATCGCGCCGCATCGCGCCACCGCTGCCGACCCTGCAGCGAATCGATTCGCACGCTCAGTCGAGCGCGCGGCCGAAGATGCGAATCACTTCATCGAGATGCTCGGCCATCGCACGGCGCGCGGCGTCGGGATCGCGCGCACGGATCGCATCGAGGATCGCGCGATGCTCGAGCTCCGACCGGTGCGGCATGTCGTTCGGCATGTACAGCGACTGCAGCCGCTGGAACATCAGGTCGTACTTGTGCGCGAGCAACTGCTTGATCATCAGCGCATACGCGGCGTTGTCGCTCGCCTCCGCGATGCGGATATGGAACAGCCGGTCGCCCGGGTGCGTGAGCGAGCCGCTGCGGTTGTCGTCCTGGTTGCGCAGGAACGCTTCGTGGATGCCTTCGATCTGCGCGTCCGAGCCGTGCTTCGCGGCCAGCGACGCGGCTTCCGGCTCGATCAGCCGGCGCGCCTGCAGCAGCGCGAACGGCGGGATTTCGGTGTCGAGATCGAGTGCGATGCCGAGCTCGGGATCGATCTCGACGATCGAGAACGGCGCGACCGTCGCGTCGGGAGCCGGCGCGGGTTCGGGCGCCGCGGCCGCTTCGGGATGGCGCACCTTCACGCCGTCGCCGACACGCACGCTGACGAGTCCGTTCACTTCGAGCGCGATCAGCGCCTCGCGCACCGACGTGCGCGACACGCCGAACCGTTCGGCGAGTTCGCGCTCGGGCGGCAGATAGCTGCCCGGCGGGAAATCGCCGGACTCGATCATCGCACTGAGCTTGTCGGCGATCTGCTGGTAGAGGCGGCGGTTCTGAATCGGCTGGATGGACATACGTTGACGCTGGTAATCGGTTTCGTTGCGGACGGCCTGTCAAATCGCACAGACCGTTCGCACCTATTTTATATGCCGCGCTTCACATCGCCCGGCACCGCGTAGCAGCGCGCGGCCGTGCCGCCCCACAACGCGCCCCGCTCGGCCGCCGACAGGCGCGCTTCGGCCCAGCGTTCAACCAGCGACGCGACCTCGTCATACGACGCCGCGAGCAGGCACACGGGCCAGTCCGATCCGAACATCAGCCGCTGCGGGCCGAACGCGTCGAGCGCCGCGTCGAGGCACTGCTCGATATGCCGGATGTCCTGGCCACGCAGGCCGCGCCGCCAGTCGGCCTCGGTCACGAGCCCCGACAGCTTGCACGCGACGTGCGGCAGCGCACCCAACTCCCGCAGCGACGCGCGCCAGCGCGCGAGCGCGGTGTCGTCACGCTCGAACTCGGCCAGCGCCGGCTTGCCGACGTGGTCGAGCACGAGCCAGTGCGCATCGTGCCGCGCGCAGAACGCACGGACGTCCGGCAACTGGCGCTCGAACACGAGCACGTCGTACACATAGCCATTCGCCTGCAGCCAGGCGACGCCGCGATTGAAAGCGGGATCGGCGACGAACGCGCCGACGTCGGCTTCGTCCTGCACCTGATGACGAAAACCGCGCAGCTTCGGGCTGCGCCACTCGGCGACGCGGTCGGCCAGCGCCGGCGCACCGAGATCCTCCCAGCCGACCACCGCCGCGATGCGTGCATCGTCGCGCGCCAGGTCGAGCAGGAACGCCGTCTCGTCACGGCCGGCGCGCGCCTGCACGGCGATCGACGCGCCGAGCGCCTGCGCATGCATCTGCGGCCACAGTTCGTCGGGCAGGTAATCGCGTGCGAGCACGCCCATCCCGGGGCCGATCCACGGATAGTCGGCCGCGCGATAACGCCAGAAGTGCTGATGCGAATCGATACGCACTGCGCCCATGATGCCCTCGTGTTCAATCACCGCGGCGACGACGGCCCGGAGCGTCGCCCCCGCCCGTCCGCCACGTTCAGTCGTACAACACCGCCGCGATCTTCGGATCGTCGATATTGGTCTTGTCGTACCAGTAGAAACCGGTATCGATGACCTTCGGCAGCTTCTCGCCCTTGATCGCCTTCACGGCCGCCTCGACCGTCTTGTAGCCGATCCCGATCGGGTTCTGCGTGATCGCGCCGGCCATCAGCCCGCTGCGGATCGCGTCCTTCTGCTGCTTGCCGGAATCGTAGCCGACGATCACGACCTTGCGCTTCATCTCGCGCACGCCGTTGACCACGCCGATCGCCGAGCCTTCGTTGGTGCCGAACAGCCCCTTGAGCTTCGGATACGCCTGCAGGATCGACTTCGTCACTTCGGTCGATTTCAACTGATCGCCTTCGCCGTACTGCACGGTCACGACCTGCACCTTCGGGTGCGCGGACTTCATCCGGTCGAGGAAGCCGTCGCGGCGGTCGATGCCGGTGCGGCTCGTCTGGTCGTGCGCGACCACCGCCACCTGCCCTTCGTCCCCGATCAGCGCGGCGAGCTTGTCGGCCGCAAGGGCGGCCGCGGCCTTGTTGTTGGTCGCGGCCGTCGTCACCGGAATGTCGCTGTCCACGCCCGAGTCGAACGCGATCACCGGGATCTTCTCGGCCTGCGCCCTCTTCAGCAGCGGCAGTGCAGCCTTGCTGTCGAGCGCCGCGAAGCCGAGCGCGGCCGGCTTCTTCGCGATCGCGGCCGACAGCATGTCGATCTGCTTGTCGACCATCGCCTCGGTTTCGGGCCCTTCGAACGTCACCTTCACCTTGTAGTCCTTCGCGGCCTGCGTCGCGCCCGATTTCACGGCCTGCCAGAACTGATGCTGGAAGCCTTT
>NZ_BCPP01000788.1:0-3451 GCF_016586125.1 Burkholderia sp. E168m23 | reverse complement strand
GCAGTCGGCGCCTTCCGTCTCGGCCGCGACGACCGGCACGTCGTGCCAGCCGTTGCGCGCCAACCCTTCCAGCACGCCGCACAGCAAACCGCCGCCGCCGACCGCGAGCACGACCGCGTCGGGCTTCGGACCGGCCGCCGCCATTTCGTCGATCATCGTCGCGTGGCCCTGCCACAGCACGCGGTCGTCGAACGGATGCACGAACGCGTCGTGCTCGTCGAGCGTCGATTGCGCGAACGCATTTGCCTCGGCCCAGCTCGCGCCGTGCACGACGAGGTCCGCGCCTTCGATGCGGATCAGCTCGCGCGCCCGGGCCGATGCGCTTTCCGGCACGACGACGCGCACCGGCACGCCGAGTTCGCGGCCGCAATACGCGACCGCGATGCCCGCGTTGCCGCCCGACGACGACACGAACCGCCGCGCCCCGGCCGCATGACGCGCCTCGCAGACGGCGCCGATGCCGCGCAGCTTGAACGAGCCCGATGGCTGCAGCGCATCGAGCTTGAGCCGGACGGTCCTGCCGAGCCGGCGGGACGCGATGGGTGAGCGGATATAAGGGGTCGGGATATGAAGCGGCATGGGACGGGACGCAGTGAGGACGGAGGAAACACACGCGACTCCGGAGGAAGCGAGCGCGACGATGACGGTCATCGTACGGCAGGCCGGTCATGCCTTCCAATACCATCGAATGGCGTTTGCTATGCTTTACAGGCATATCCATCCACCGAACCGGGCACCGCATGCGCCAGATCGAATTGCGTCACCTTCGCTACTTCGTCGCCGTCGCCGAGGCCGGCAGCGTGATGGCCGGCGCCCGCGCGGCCGGCATCGTGCAGCCCGCGCTGTCGCGGCAGATCCGCGAGCTGGAGGACGCGATCGGCACGCCGCTGCTGATCCGTCGCGCGACGGGCGTCACGCTCACCGCGGCCGGCACGAGCTTTCTGCGCGATGCGACCGGCCTGCTCGCGATGCTGCAGGACAGCCGTGAGCGCGCGCTGCGCAGCGCGGCCGGCCAGCTCGGCGAACTGCGGCTTGGCGCGCTGCCGAACTGCCTGCCGTTGCCGGTCGTCGCAAACGTCCTCAAAACGTTTCGCGACGCGTGCCCGGACGTGAAACTGTCGATCGCGCCGATGCTGTCCGCCGAACAGGCGAGCGCGCTGATGCGCGGCCAGCTCGACGCCGGAATCATGGCGTGGCGTCGCGAGGAAGCGCCGCACCTGACGGGCGTGCGGCTGCTCAGCGACCGCTTCGTGCTCGCGATGCCCGCACCGTCGGGCGGCCGCTTCGTCGCGCCGCGCACGCTGGCCGACGTCGCGAACGAGCCGTTCGTCTGGTTCGATGCGCAGCGCTCCGCCGCGCACCACCGGTTCCTGATGACGCAGTGCCAGCAGGCCGGTTTCACGCCGCGCATCGCGCAGGTCGGCAGCGATATCCCGACGCTGATCGGCCTCGTCGCGGTGGGGATGGGCTGCGCGTTCGTGCCGGAAAGCGCATCGCCGACCTGCCCGAGCACGGTTCGGCTCGTCGCGCTCGACGAGCTTGCGAGCCGCTTCGACATCGAGTTCGTGTTCGACGGCGCGGCGGCGACCCCGTCGCCCGTCGTCGCGCGGTTTCTCGCGGCGGTCCGCGACGCGGCCGGCGAACCGGGCTGAATGCACGCTGGACGCATCGGCGCGCGGTCGGGCGATGCGACTTGCCGCGCCGACCGACGTGCGGCATTCACTTCCGCGATCGCGTCGTTTTCGATGTCTTTGCACACGAAGCGACACCGTCGTGTCATCGAAAAATCTTTCAAAACGCCGACGTCCGACGCCGCGATACCGCTATTTTCAAATTGACACCAAAAACGGTCGTTTAACGCCGATTCGAATCGTCCTGGCCCGAAATATACTGCGCGCGCATCCAACCCTCGTGCCAAAGAGAGGATGCGTTTCCGCCCCGGCCATGGCCCCCCTGTGGTCGGGGCTTTTTTACTGTCGCGCCTTGCGGCGAAAGGCTTGCCGGACATTGCGACCGGCCGGCGACGGCAGAATCGCCTGTCGCAGGGCAACGCGTCCGGCCAGGCAGCCGCGCGTCATCTCATGCTCGTCGGCCGACTTCCCGAGCATCTCGCAAGATACCTCCGCATGAGCCGCGAACCGTCACGGCGTCGCAGCCCCTGTCCGGAAGTTGCGCACCTCTTCATTACGAAAAGCTTTCCAAAAATCCTTGGCGTTCGGCTATCCCGCCAAAACACGGACTCATAGGTCACGCACACCCGCGTCGCCCGCGCGCTGCATTGTTGACATGGAATCAAGATAATTTCGTCCGCATACGGCTTTTTCCGCAAAAGTAACGCAGGCACACTTCACGCTGTCCTCAACGGCCTCGTGCCGTCGTCCCCCGCTTACAGGAGTCCACCACGTGACCACCACGACTTCCTCTCCGTCCCGCCCCGGCGGCAGCGCCGCGCTGCCGCTGCTCGCGCTCGCCGCCGGCGCGTTCGGCATCGGCACGACCGAGTTCTCGCCGATGGGCCTGCTGCCCGTGATCGCCGACGGCGTGCACGTGTCGATTCCGCAAGCCGGCATGCTGATCAGCGCGTATGCGATCGGCGTGATGGTCGGCGCGCCGCTGATGACGCTGCTGCTCGCGCGCTGGTCGCGCCGCTCCGCGCTGATCGCGCTGATGTCGATCTTCACGATCGGCAACCTGCTGTCGGCCGTCGCACCGGACTACACGACGCTGCTGCTCGCCCGCCTCGTGACGAGCCTCAATCACGGCGCGTTCTTCGGGCTCGGCTCGGTGGTCGCGGCGAGCCTCGTGCCGCGCGAAAAGCAGGCCAGCGCGGTCGCGACGATGTTCATGGGCCTGACGATCGCGAACGTCGGCGGCGTGCCGGCCGCGACCTGGCTCGGCCAGATCATCGGCTGGCGCATGTCGTTCGCGGCGACCGCGGGCCTCGGCCTGATCGCGATCGCCGGCCTGTTCGCCGCGCTGCCGAAGGGCGAAGCCGGCAAGATGCCCGACCTGCGCGCCGAGCTCTCCGTGCTGACGCGTCCGGTCGTGCTCGGCGCGCTCGGGGACGACGGTGCTCGGCGCCGGCGCGATGTTCACGCTCTATACGTACGTCGCGCCGACGCTCGAACACCTGACGGGCGCGACGCCCGGCTTCGTGACCGCGATGCTGGTGCTGATCGGCGTCGGCTTCTCGATCGGCAACATCGCGGGCGGGCGCCTCGCCGACCGCTCGCTCGACGGCACGCTGATCGGCTTCCNGTTGCTGCTGATCGCGACCATGGCCGCGTTCCCGCTGCTCGCCCACCACCCATGCGGGCGCCGGCGTTACGCTGCTGGTCTGGGGGATCGCGACGTTCGCGGTCGTGCCGCCGCTGCAGATGCGCGTGATGCGCGCGGCCCATCCGAGCGCGGCCTTGCATCGGCCGTCAACATCGGCGCGTTCAACCTCGGC
>NZ_BCPP01000787.1:0-3457 GCF_016586125.1 Burkholderia sp. E168m23 | reverse complement strand
CGAAACCGAAGCGCTCGTACAGATGAATCGCGCGCGGATTGGACGGCCGCACTTCGAGCAGCACGCCGTCGAGCCCCTCCGCGCGAGAAATGCGCACCGCCTCGCGCAGCAGCGCGAGGCCGGCGCCCGCATGCTGCGCGGCCGGCGCGACGCACAGGTTCAGCAGATGCATCTCGTCGACCACGGGCATCAGCACGCAATAGCCGACGAGCGACCCCGTCACGTGCCGCAGGCACACGCCCAGATAGCCGTTGCGCAACGAATCCTCGAAATTGCCGCGGCTCCACGGGAATTCGTACGCGACGTGCTCGATCGCGACGACTTCGTCGAGGTCGGCGTCCGTCATCGGCGCCAGATAGCGGTCGCTCAGCAGGACACCCGTCATCCCTTCGCTCCGCCCGTCTGCGCGGCCCGTGCCGCGATGCGCTCGGCGGTGGTCTGCGCGACCTTGTCACGCACGTATTCGGGCGCGGCCTGGTCGGCCGGCACCGCCCGCCCGGCGCGGAACGCGCGCAGCGCGGCATGCGCGACCGCCAGCGCATGCGGCAACGCCTCGCCGTCGATCGCGGCCGCCCGCGCGGCGGCCGGCAACTGCGCGCCGAACGCCGCGGCCGCATTGCCGGCGAGCGTGAACGGCGCATCGGGTACGCCGACGGCGCCCGGCGCGTCGAGCGACGCCGGATGCAGCGTGCGCCAGTCACCGGCGCCGTCGTCCCATTCGAAATCCGCCCAGTAGGCTTCGTCCATCCGCGCGTCGAGCGCGGCGAGCACGCGGGTCGTGCCGGGCGCGCGCAGCCGCGCGCGCTCGGCGCATGCGAGCAGCGTGCCGATCGGCACGACCGGCAGCCCGGCCCCGAACGCGAGGCCCTGGGTGATGCCCGTCGCGGTACGCAGGCCCGTGAACGAGCCGGGGCCCGCGCCGAATGCGATCGCGTCGCAGTCGGCGAGCGTCAGCCCGGATTCGGCGAAGAGTTCCTGGATCGCCGGCAGCACGCGCGTGCTCGACACGGCGCCCGTCGGCTCGTGGCGGACCCAGGTCTGCGGGGTGGAAACGGCGTCATCGGCCGAGGCCGAGCGCAGCAGCGCGACCGAGCAGTATTCGGTCGACGTATCGATGGCGAGAAGCACTGTTTGCGTCATGGCCGACATTGTAATGCGCCGCCCCGCTCCCACGGGCGATCGGGCCCGATCTGTGCGCGCGGGCGGCGCCGGCGGCGGTTTGGAAGGATCGCTCGACCCCGCGCGACGGCCCGCTTGTTAAGATCGGCCGATCTGAAACCCTTACGGAGACACCCGATGAGCGAACTCACCGCCCAATTCGACCAGGCCCAGATCGACGTCAAGCAACTGACGGAACGGCCGGGCAACCTGACCCTGCTGCGCCTGTACGCGCTCTTCAAGCAGGCGACCGACGGCGATGCGCACGGCGACAAGCCGGGCTTCACCGACATCGTCGGCAAATACAAGTACGATGCCTGGGAAGCGCTGAAGGGTACGTCGCAGGATGCGGCGAAGCAGCAGTACATCGAACTCGTCGAATCGCTGAAAAACGGCACGGCGTCCTGACGGAATCGACGCTTCCGCAATCGGCAATCAAATCAGTGGCGCAGCGCAGCAAATTTCTTTATAATGCGGCCTGCGTCACCTCCCGCGCTCGGCTCGCAAGCCGTTCCGGCCCGACGCCTCGTAGCGTTAAGCTCCAATCCGGTTTAGAACCTGTCCCCTCCTGCTTCGACCCTTGCGGTCGTCAACTAGGCTGGCGGCCCCGCTCCTGAAGCGCGCCGCACCCAAAACAGCTTCTAATGCCTCATCCGCCGACGGTTCGGCGGATTGCACCCGTTTCCCGATTTGCTCGCTGAATCCGACGACTTGGGTATGCGCGATTGGCGCCGACGTTTCACCCACTGTGTTTCAAGGATTGTTATGACTTCGAGCATCAACTCCAGCCCGCTCAACGCGATCGCCGACCAGGCGCTCGGTCTCGACGACGCCGCCGCACCGGCCGCGGTCGAACCGGCGTCGGACGAGCCGAGCTTCGCGTCGCTCGGGTTGTCGCCGGAGATCGTCTCCGCGCTGCAGGCCGCCGGCTACGTGAAGCCGACGCCGGTCCAGCAGCGCGCGATTCCGGCCGGCATCGCCGGCCGCGACCTGCTGGTGTCGAGCCCGACCGGTTCGGGCAAGACGGCCGCATTCATGCTGCCCGCGATCGAACGTTTCGCGCAGCTCCAGAAGACCCAGGCGCAGCAACCGCGCGCGCCGCGTGAACCGAACCAGGGCGACCGCCGCGTGCGCCGCCCGCAACCCGTCGCGCGCCCGGGCCTGCTCGTGCTGACGCCGACCCGTGAACTCGCGATGCAAGTCACGACGGCCGCATCGACGTACGGCAAGCACCTGAAGCGCCTGCGCACGGTCAGCATCCTGGGCGGCGTCGCCTACGGCCAGCAGCTGATGCTGCTCGCGAAGAACCCGGAAATCCTGGTTGCCACGCCGGGCCGGCTGCTCGATCACCTCGAGCGCGGCCGTATCGACCTGTCCGAACTGAAGATGCTCGTGCTCGACGAAGCCGACCGCATGCTCGACATGGGCTTCATCGAAGACATCGAAACGATCGTCGCCGCCACGCCGGAATCGCGCCAGACGATGCTGTTCTCGGCCACGCTCGACGGCAAGATCGGTTCGCTGACGAGCCGCCTGCTGAAGGATCCGGAACGGATCGAGATCCAGCAGCGCCTCGAATCGCGCGCGAACATCGCGCAGACCGTCCATTACGTCGACGACCGCGATCACAAGGATCGCCTGCTCGATCACCTGCTGCGCGACGACGCGCTCGACCAGGCGATCATCTTCACGGCGACCAAGATCGACGCCGACCAGCTCGCCGGCCGTCTCGCCGACGCAGGCTTCGAATCGGCCGCGCTGCACGGCGACCTGCCGCAGGGCGCGCGCAACCGCACGATCCGTGCGCTGCGCGAGCGCCGCGTGCGCGTGCTGGTTGCCACCGACGTCGCGGCACGCGGCATCGACATCCCGGGCATCACGCACGTGTTCAACTACGACCTGCCGAAGTTCGCGGAAGACTACGTGCACCGTATCGGTCGTACCGGCCGCGCGGGCCGTTCGGGTATCGCGGTGAGCCTCGTGCACCACGCCGAGCAAGGCGCGCTCAAGCGCATCGAGCGCTTCGTGCGCTCGCCGCTGCCGGTCAACGTGATCGAAGGTTTCGAGCCGCGCAAGTCGCCCCCGCGTAACGGCGGCACCGGTGGCCGCGGCCGTCCGGGCGGCGGTAACGGCGGTCGTCGTTTCGGCGGCAAGCCGGGCGGCGGTCATGGCGGCAACGGCAATGGCCGCAGCTACGGCGGCGGCAATGGCGGCGGCTGGAGCGGCAAGCCGGGCGGCAGCCGTGACGGCGGCCCGCGTCGCGACGGCCAGCGCAGCGGCGGCCCGCGCCGCAGCAACT